>JAGNNA010000007.1 GCA_017990895.1 Reyranella sp. | reverse complement strand
AGCTCATGGAAAGCGCGCTCGCTCTGTCGGCTGGCCACAAGGTCGAGATCCGCCAGCCCAAGCGCGGCGACCAGAAGGACGTTCTCGATCAGGCGGTGAACAATGCGCGCGAGGCGCTGGCTCGCCGCATGGCCGAGCGCGGCACGCAGCGCACCCTGCTCGAAGGCGTGGCCCGCGTGTTCGGCCTCGATGCGCCGCCCGAGCGCATCGAGATCTACGACAACAGCCACATCCAGGGCACGGCGGCGATCGGCGCGATGGTGGTGGCCGGACCGGAGGGCTTCAACAAGAACGCCTACCGCAAGTTCAACATCAAGACCGAGGGTGCCGCAGGCGACGACTTCGCCATGATGCGCGAGGTCCTCAGTCGCCGGTTCGGACGCGCGCTGAAGGAAAATCCCGAGCGTGACGACGAGCATTGGCCGGACCTGCTGCTGATCGATGGCGGCCAGGGACAGCTCGAAGCGGTTCGCCAGGTGATGAGCGAGCTCGGCCTCGAAGACATCGCGGTCGTGGGCATCGCCAAGGGACCCGACCGCGATGCCGGTCGCGAGCGCTTCTTCATGACCGGCAGACAGCCTTTCTCGCTCGAGCCTCGCGATCCCGTCCTCTATTTCCTGCAGCGGCTGCGGGACGAGGCGCATCGCTTCGCGATCGGAACTCACCGCACGCGCCGCGCAGCCGACATGACTCGCTCGGCGCTCGACGAGGTGCCGGGCATCGGCGCCGGTCGCAAGCGCGCGCTGCTCAATCATTTCGGCAGCACCCGTGCGGTCTCCGGCGCGACCTTGGAGGACATCAAGTCGGTTCCCGGAATCTCGGATGCGCTCGCCCAGAAAATCCATGACCACTTCCGGGGCGGCCGGTAATGTCCGGTTCGATGCTGTTCAACCTTCCCAACATGCTCACCCTGTCGCGCATTGTCGCGATTCCGCTGGTCGTGGCCTGTTTCTGGCTCGATCGCGGCTGGGCACAGTGGTTCTCGATGGCGCTCTTCGTGGCCGCCGCGGTGACCGACTGGTTCGATGGCTATTTCGCACGGCGCTATCATCAGATTTCGCGGTTCGGCCGCTTCCTCGATCCGATCGCCGACAAGCTTCTGGTCGCCGCCGCCCTGGTCATGCTGGTCGACAACAGCACACTGGCCGGCGTGAACGTGCTGGCCGCGCTCATTATCCTGGCGCGCGAGATCCTGGTCTCCGGCCTTCGGGAGTTCCTGGCCGAACTGCGCGTCGGCCTGCCGGTCAGCGCGCTCGCCAAGTGGAAGACGGCCGTGCAGATGGTGGCGATCGCCGCGCTGCTGGTCGGCGATTCGGCGGCGCACTGGGTCACGCAGGCCGGCATCGTGCTCATCTGGATCGCCGCGGCGCTCACCCTCATCACCGGCTACGACTATCTGCGCACCGGCCTGCGCCACATGGCGGAAGACGCCCCTTCATCGGGTGGCCAGAAGTGAAGATCCGCTATTTCGCCTGGATGAAGCGCACCGTCGGCGTCGCCGAAGAAGAGGTGATTCCACCGGAGGGCACCGACACAGTGGGCGATCTGGTGGTCTGGCTGCGCAGTCGCAGCACCGGCCATGCCGAGGCGCTCGCCGAAGGCGCGGCCTTCGGCGCTGCCGTCGACCAGCGCACCGCAACCTTCGACGTGAGACTTGCGGGCGCGCGCGAAGTCGCCTTCTTCCCGCCGTTCACGGGCGGCTGACATGACGGTGCGCGTCCAGGAAGCCGACTTCGATGTCGGCGCCGAGCTCGCCCGCCTCACCGACGGCAACAAGCGGATCGGCGGGCTCGCAGTCTTCGTCGGTCTCGTGCGCGAGATGCATGTGCGCGAGGGCTATCATCGCGACCGGGTCGATGCGCTGACGCTGGAACACTATCCCGGCATGACCGAGACGGCGCTGCAGGAGATCGAGGCGGAAGCCAACCGGCGGTGGCCGCTCGAGGCGACACTGATCGTGCATCGTTACGGTCGCATGGAGCCAGGCGAGCGCATCGTGCTGGTGGCCGTCGGCTCGCCGCATCGCGAGGCGGCCTTCGAGGCCTGCGAGTTCCTGGTCGACTGGCTGAAGACAATGGCGCCTTTCTGGAAGCTGGAAGACACGCCGAAGGGCGAGCAATGGGTCGGTGCCCACCAGGACGACGATGCGGCGGCAGCCCGCTGGGAAAAGAAGTAGGCAGCACCCGCCTTCACCCCGCTCATCGCCTCAGTGCCGCTTCAGCCCAAGGCCACCAGAGCAAGATTCGCGACACCGCGCTCGCGCAATCGGTCCGCCGCCATCAACGCCCGCTGGCCGCTGCGGCAGGCCAGCACGACCCGGCCGTCGGGCGTGCCGAGTTCGTCGATCGTATCGACAACGAGCCGCCGCGCGCCGGCGAAGGGCGAGACGGGCGCCTCGTCGAGACCGCGCAGATCGACCACGATGTCGTCGGACCGCACCTGATCGGGCGCGATGAACGCCACCTGTTCCTCGGGCTCGGGACTGCCGGCAAAGTCGAAGCCGCCGAAGGCGATGCGCTTCGCGTCGAACGTGACGACCCGGCCCAGTGCGGCGGGTTCGAGGCCCAGAAGGTGATGCAGCGTGAGATGCGCCTGCAGGCCGCCCATGGTCGCCACCGCGGTGCCGATTACGCCCACCGTGGCACAGGTGCCGCCATCGACCGAGACTTCGGGAAACACCGCGCGATAGCTGGGGCCGCCGCCGCAGAAGACGCCGGCATAGCCGGTCATGCCGATCACCGAGGCACTCACCAGCGGCTTGGCCACGGCAAAGCAGGCATCGCTCAGCATGTAGGTCACGGCAAAACTGTCGGCGGCATCGACCACGATGTCGGCATCGGCGACCAGCCTTACGGCATTCTGCGGCGTCAGCCGCTCTGCCACCGCGTCGATGCGAATCTGCGGGTTGTAGCGCTGCAGCGTGGCGCGCGCCGCCTCTGCCTTCAGCTCGCCGATGTCCAGCATACCGTAGAGCGGCTGGCGATGCAGGTTGGTCTCCTCGACCGTGTCGTGATCGACGATGGTGAGTCGGCCGATGCCGGCGCCTACCAGATACTGAAGCACCGGGCAGCCGAGGCCGCCGGCGCCGACCACCAGCACCGAGGCGGCGGCGATACGTGCCTGCCCCGCTTCACCAATCTCGGGCAGCACGGCTTGGCGGGCGTAGCGGTCGGTCATTTCCGTCTCGTCGCGGCGATCCACGCCTTCGCCTGCGCGATCGGATCGGCATGGTTCACGATGTCGCCCACGACCGAGGCGATGTCGGCGCCCGACTTCAGGCACAGCAGCGCACGGTCGAGCGTCAGCCCGCCGATCGCGACCAGCGGCCGGTCGCCTACAAGCTTCTTCCATTCGGCCAGACGCTCGGTGCCCTGCGGCGCCCACGGCATCTGCTTCAGCTTGGTCGGCCAGATCGGACCCAGCGCGACATAGTCGGGATCGATGGCCATGCCCTTGTCGAGTTCGGCATGGTCGTGCGTGCTGACGCCGATCTTGATGTTGGCCCGACGAATCGCCTTCACGTCGGCGTCGACCAGATCCTCCTGGCCGAGATGGACCCAGGCGCAGCCTTCGTCGATCGCAACCTGCCAGTAATCGTTCACGATCAGGTCGGCGCCATGCTGGGTGCAGACGGCCTTGGCCTCGCGCACCTGTCGGCGGACCTCGGCCTCGGGCTGATCCTTGATGCGCAGCTGGATGAGCTTCGTGCCGATCGGCACCAGCTTCAGCACCCAGCTGGAATCGGGCACCACGGGATAGAATGGGTCGAGCATCTCTTCAGTCTCCAAGCCTAGTCTCCAAGCGCGGCTTTGCCGATCACCGGCGTCGACGGCACGGCCATGTCGCGCGGCTCCATCGGGCGCGCCAGATAGGCGGCGCGACCGGCCTCGACGCCGAGCGCGAAGGCGCGCGCCATCTCGACCGGATCGCCGGCTTCGGCGACCGCCGTATTGAGCAGCACTGCGTCGTAACCCAGTTCCATGGCTGCGGCGGCATGCGAAGGCACGCCCAGCCCGGCATCTACCACCAGCGGGATGTCGGGGAAGTGCGCGCGCATCGAGCGCAGGCCATAGACGTTGTTCAGGCCGCGCGCCGAACCGATCGGCGCGCCCCACGGCATCAGCACCCTGCAGCCCGCCTCGACCAGCCGCTCGGCGACCACGAGATCTTCGGTCGTGTAGGGGAAGACTTCGAATCCTTCCTCGGAGAGAATCCGCGCGGCTTCCACGAGACCGAACACGTCGGGCTGCAAGGTGTCGGCTTCGCCGATCACTTCGAGCTTGATCCACGGCGTATCGAACAATTCGCGCGCCATGTGGGCGGTGGTCACCGCCTCCTTCACCGAGTGACAGCCCGCGGTGTTCGGCAGCACGCGCACGCCCATCGACTGGATGAGCGACCAGAAGGCCTGACCGGCCCGGCCCGCGCCGCTCTCGCGCCGCAGCGACACGGTCACGACTTCCGCGCCCGACGCCTTGACCGCCCGTTCGAGGACCGCCGGCGAGGGATAGCGCGACGTACCGAGCAGCAGTCGCGACTTCAGCTCGACGCCATAGAAGGACGACATGGCCCTATCCTCCCTGCATCGGGGCGACGACCTCGATCCTGTCGCCGTCGGTCAGCTCGGTGCGCGGTCGCGCGGCAGCCGCGACGAAGCGGCCATTCACCGCCGTCGCGATCTTGCGGCCGCCGAAGCCCAGCACCTCGAGCGCCGCGGCGAGCGTGCCGGGCGAAACCTCATGCATGTCGTCGTTCAGGAATATCCGCATCTCTCGTCTCCAGCGTAACGGCATCGGCGACCTGCCGCGCCAGCCAGGGCGCGAGCAGGAAACCATGCCGGAAAAGCCCGTTGGCGTGCAGCACGCGGCCGTTGCGCCGGATGCAGGGCAGATTGTCGGGAAAGGTCGGCCGCAGGTCGGCGCCCAGCTCGACGATCTCGGCCTCGCCGAAAGCCGGGTGAAGCGTGTAGGCCGCGTTCAGCAACTCCATGGCCGAACGAACGCTCACGGCGCGGCGTTCCTCGCTCTCGATCATCGTGGCGCCGATCATGAAGACGCCATCGCCGCGCGGCACGATGTAGAGCGGGATGCGCGGATGCAGCAGCCGCACCGGACGCGACAGCGACACGTCGCGGGTCCGCACCACCAGCATCTCGCCGCGCACGCCGCGCAGGTCGGGCAATGCGTCGCGTGCGGCGAGGCCGCGGCAATCCACGGCGAAGCGCGACCGGACGTTCGCAGGCTCACCCTCCACGCCGAAGCGGATCGGAACACCGCGCGCTTCGAGACCTGCGGCGAGCGACGCAAGCGCCTTGCGGGGATCGAGATGGGCTTCGTCCGGGAAGAACAGCGCGCGGCGGAAGCGGCCGGCGAGATCGGGTTCGAGGGCCGCAATGCGGTCGCCGTCGATCCACTCGTATCGCTCTGTCCGTGCCGCGAAGCGCGTGAGGTCGGCGGCGTCGCGCGGTGGTGTGAGGACCAGGCTGCCCTGGCTGACGGTTCCGGGAAAATGACGCCGCCACCAGTCGATCGACGGCTCCCCGAGACGCGCGACGATCTCGTCGGTGGTGGCCCGCTCGCACCACGGTGCCAGCATGCCGCCGGCCATCCAGGAGCAGGCGCTCTCGCCCACCCGGCCGCCGCGCTCCAGCACCTCGACGGTGACGCCGCGGTCGGCCAGCTCCGTCGCGCAGGCCAAGCCTGCGACGCCCGCTCCGATGATCGATACGACAGGACGATCCAACGACTGCTCCCGTTCCTACGCCGGCATGACCCGGATCAGGTTCAAAGGGTTCAGCCGCTCGGCCGTCTCAGCCCTCTCCGCGTGGAGACCGGGCACCCCTCGGACATGTCCGAGAAAAGGGGATCGCGGGCCTCGATGTCAAGCGGTCGCCTCATCGCCTATGATTCATGGCTGCCCATGGAGATTGTATTATCGGCTCGCTCTTTGAGGCCATCTTCACCGCCGTCGGCCTTGTCTTCCAGTTGGTCCTTGGCTTCGCCTTCTGGCTGTTTCGCCCGGTTGTCCGCGAGATTCGCCGCGCGTTGGGGATCGACCGGCCGAAAAACGCGCCAACCAAGATCGAGCAGCGCGAGCTGCCACCGGGTGCGCTGGCCGGCATTCTGGCAACCCTGCAGGGCGACAAGGAGGCTACCGTGGCGCTACCTGCAGGATGGCGCGGGCTCTATTCGGCCATTTCCAGCGACTCGGAGAAGATCGGCGACCTGGCCGCCGGAACCGAAATCCGCCTTGTCCTCGAACCCGACAATCTCGATCGCGAGGACGCGGTCCGCGCCGAGGCCGACCTGCCCGACCGATCCACGGTGCGGATCGGCTGTCTGCGGCGGGGCCATGAACTCGGCCGAAGCGTAGCCCAGGGCCGCGTTCGCTCCTGGTTCGCTTCCCGCCGGCGGACCTTGCGAGCCGAAAGGTGGGAAGCCGTGCTTTTCGTCGCCGTCTACGATCCGTGACGGATCGCTTCAGGCGGCCAGCGACGAGGCCGGCACCATCAAGTGCGTCGACTCGCCGAAGCCTTCGCTGTCGGGCGCGCGCACCAGCTTCTGGAAGTCGGCCATCAGGGTCTTGGCGACGGGACCCGCCTGGAAATGGTGCTGGTCGATCGAGCCGACCGGCACGATCTCGGCGGCACTGCCGCAGAGGAAGACCTCGCTCGCGTTGCCTAGTTCTTCCGGCATCACGTCGCGCTCCTCGACCGTCCAGCCGCGCGCCCGCGCCATGCCCATCACCGCACGGCGCGTGATCCCGTCGAGGAAATTGTGCGGCGTCGGGGTGACCAGCCTGCCGTCGATCACCAGGAAGATGTTGGCGCCGGTCGTTTCCGCGATGCGGCCCTGCCAGTCGAGCATCAGCGCATCGTCGAAGCCGGCCTTCAGCGCGCGGTCCTTCTCGATGCCGCAGATCACGTAGAGCCCGGCCACCTTGGCGTGGCCGGGCGCCGTCTCGGGCGAGGGACGGCGGTACTTCGCCATGGTCACGTTGATGCCGGCATCGCGCGCCTGCACCGACAGTCGGCCTTCCTGCACCCACGGGGCGATGGCAAGATGGACCGTCGTGCCGATCGCCGACACGCCCAGCACCTCCGAGCCCCGCCAGGCGATCGGGCGGATGTAGCCGGCGGTGAGTTCGTTTGCCTTGACGACGGCGCGGGTCGCCTCGTCGATCTCCTCGCGCGACCAGGGCAGCGCGTAGTCGAGCAGGTTGGCCGATCGGATCAGGCGGGCGCTGTGCGCCGACAGGCGGAAGACGCGGCCGTCATAGATTCGCTCGCCTTCGAAGACGGCCGAGCCGTAGTGGAGCGCATGCGTGAGCACGTGCATGCGGCTCTCGCGCCATGGCACCAGCTTGCCGTCCAGCCAGATCACACCGTCCCGGTCATCCATAGTTAAGGACATTGCGATATCCTCTCTCGATTGATTCCAAATGGGTCTCTGCAGGCATCCACAGAACAACTATTGGTCTTAATAGGTCAATATTACTGACCTTGTCAATCACACTGACCCTGCGCATTTTCCGCCCAAGAATTTCAGGTCAGGAGGAGAGGCATCCCGGGATCGCCCTTGTGCATCGCCCGCTGGTAGGCCGGACGGGCGGCGATGCGCTGCAGATAGGCGCGGATCGCCGGATAGGACGCGAGGTCGAACTGCAGGAAGTTGCGCATCGTGGTCAATGTGAAGACGGCCATGATGTCGGCCGTCGTGAATTGCGCCCCTGCAAGGTAATCGGCCTTTTCGAGCCGCGCCTCGACGAGACCGAGCGCAAGGTCGAGGCGGGCCTTCATCGCTTTGATCAGCGGATTGTCCGCCGGAAGGTCGAGCCTTCCAAGGATCATGTTACGACCCGTTGCCGGCTGGAGCGTGCCGTTGGCGAAATGGAACCAGTAGAGGAACTGCGCGAAATCGGGATGGTCCGGCGCCAGCACCAGCCGACCCTTGCCGTAGCGGGCGACGATGTATTCGACGATGGCACCCGATTCGGCCAGCAGCACGTCGCCGTCCTGGATCACCGGCGCCGCGCCGAGCGGATGCAGCGCCTTGTATTCCGGCGGTGCGAGCCGCGTGACGGCGTCGCGGTCATAGACCTTCAGCTCGTAAGACAGGTCGAGCTCCTCGCAGAGCCAGACGATCCGCTCGGACTGCGACACGCCGAGATGATGGACGGTTAGCATGTCGCCCTCGCATGGTTTGGGAAAATTCCGCAGGGAGTTCGCGCGGTAACACCGGCGCGCGCGGGGTGTCAACGCAGCCCGCCCGCACTATAAAGGATGGCGTGGAATCCAGAGCCCCCGCCAATCCCCTATTCCTGCGCGACGAAGAGCTGCGACAGGCCATCGAGCTGATGTTCTATGCCTATCGCGACTTCACCTTCGAGATCGACCAGAGACTCAAGGATCATCAGCTCGGGCGCGCCCATCATCGCGCCCTCTATTTCATCGGCCGGCATCCCGGGCAGACCGTCGGTCACCTCCTGTCGATCCTGAAGGTCACCAAGCAATCGATCAGCCGCGTGCTAAAGGACCTGATCGAGCAGGGTTATGTCGAGCAGAAGAGCGGCGCGCGCGACCGTCGCGAGCGGCTGCTGTGGCTCTCGCCCAAGGGACAGGAACTCGAACGCGACCTGACCGACCGACAGAGCCAGCGCTTCGCCCGGGCCTATCGCGAGACCGGCGCCGAGGCAGTCGAGGGTTTCCGCAAGGTCCTGCTGGGCCTGCTGGATCCGGCGGAGCGCCAGATCGTCGACAAGCGTTTGCGCGGCGGCGGCCGCTAGCGCGCGATGGATGCGTCGACCGACAAGCCTCACATCCTGGTCGTCGACGACGATACCCGCCTGCGCGAACTCCTGAAGTCGTTCTTGTCGCGCAACGACTTCCGTGTCTCCACCGCGGCCAGCGCCGCGGAGGCGCGCCAGCGGCTGAGTTCCCTCGATTTCGACCTGATCGTGCTCGACGTCATGATGCCGGGCGAGACCGGCCTCGAATTCGCGACCGAGCTGCGCCGCACCGACGACGTGCCGATCCTGATGCTGACGGCGATGGTCGAGACCAAGGATCGCATCGCCGGCCTCGAGCGGGGGGTCGACGACTATCTCGGCAAGCCCTTCGAGCCGCGTGAGCTGCTGCTGCGCATCCAGAGCGTGCTGCGCCGGGGCCGGTCGGCCGGCACCGTCGCCGCACCCGAAGCGCAGCGGCAGGTGACGTTCGGCCCCATGCAGTTCGACCTCGAACTGGGCGAACTCACCGACAAGGGCAAGCGCGTCCCGCTGACCGACGCCGAGATCGCCCTGATGCGCGCCTTCACCGGCCGCATCGGCGAGGTGCTGAGCCGCGAGACCCTGTGCAGGATCATCGGCGCATCCGTGAACGAACGTGCCATCGACGTGCAGGTGACGCGGCTGCGGCGCAAGATCGAGCCTGACCCGTCGTTTCCGCGCTATCTGCGCACGGTGCGCGGCCAGGGCTACCGGCTGGTCGACGCATGAAGTGGAGTGCCGTCGGCGACGTCTTCGAGCGCATCGCGCAATGGTCGGACAGGCATTCGCCGCAGACCCTGTTCGCGCGCGCCCTCCTCATCATCGTCGTCCCGATGCTGCTGCTGCAGGCGCTGTCGGCGTGGTGGTTCTACAGCCAGCGCGGCGACAACGTAACCAACCGCCTCGCCATACTGCTGGTGCGCGACCTGCGCCTGCTGATCTCGTTGCGGTCGGACTTCCCCGACGACGAGCATCGCGACTGGATCCTCCGCCGCTCCGCGCAGGACCTGCTGCTCTTCGTGTCGTTCCGCAAGGGCATCGTGCGGCCCTTCAAGGAGCCTGAATATTTCGACATCGTGGCGCGCGAGGTGCAGGGCGCGCTCAATGCCGACCTGAAGCGGCCGTTCTTCCTCGACAACAATATCGGCGGCGGCCAGCTGCTGGTGGAGATCCAGCTCTCGGACGGCGACGTGATGGACGTGCTGGTGCCGCATGTGCGCCTCACCTTCGGCTCGAGCTTCGCCTATGTCCTGGCCCAGCTCGGCCTTGCGCTGGTCCTGTTCGGCCTCGCCATCTGGTTCATGCGGCGCGAGCTGGTGCCCATCGAGCATCTGGGGGTGGCGGCCGACGCACTCGGCAAGGGGCGCGACGTGCCCGATTTCGCCTTCTCCGGCGGCACGCGCGAGGTGCGCAACGCGGCCACCGCCTTCCACACGATGCGCATCCGCCTGCGCCGCTCGATCCAGCAGCGCACCGAGATGCTGGCCGGCGTCAGCCACGACCTGCGCACGCCGCTCACCCGCATGAAGCTCTCGCTGGCGCTGCTGCCGGATTCGCCGGAAACCCGCGAGTTGGCCGACGACGTGGACGAGATGCAGCGCATGATCGAGGGCTATCTCGCCTTCGCGCGCGGCGAGGGGGACGAGGATCCGGTGATGTCCGACCTTTCGGAGATCCTGGAGGATGTCGCAGCCGGTGCACGCCACGGCCGTGCCACCCTCGAGGTTGCCTGGAAGGGCGACATGAACGTCGAGCTGCGGCCGATCGCCATGAAGCGCTGCCTGACCAACATCGTGTCCAATGCCCAGCGCTACGCCAGCGAGATCAGGATCGAGGCGGTGCGTGGCCGGACCGCGGTCGAGATCACGGTCGACGACAACGGCCCCGGCATCCCGCCCGAGAACTACGAGGACGTGTTCCGGCCGTTCTTCCGCCTCGACCAGTCGCGCAATGCCGCGACCGGCGGGGTGGGCCTGGGCCTCAGCATCGCCCGCGACGTGGCGCGCAGCCACGGCGGCGAGGTCACGCTGGCCGCCTCGCCGCTCGGCGGTTTGCGCGTGGTCGTGCGAATTCCGCTCTGAGCGGCGGCGGGGGACTTGCGGCAGAGCCGCCTGTGATAGATTGAAAGAAATACTCAAGAGAGAAATGTCCAAGGCAATGTCCAAGACACCGTCGCTTCAGTTCACGCACGTTCCGCACCCGTCGCCGCTTCCCGCCGATCAACGCGCGGCGCTGCTCAAGAATCCGGGATTCGGCCGCGTCTTCTCCGACCACATGGTCACCATCCGCTATCACGAGTCCCAGGGCTGGCACGATGCGAGGGTCGAGCCGCGCGCGCCGATCCCGATGGATCCGGCAGCCGCCGTGCTGCACTACGCCCAGGAGATCTTCGAGGGGCTGAAGGCCTATCGCACCGCCGACGGCGGCGCGACGCTGTTCCGCCCGCTGGAGAATGCCCGCCGCTTCCAGCAGTCGGCCGAGCGGCTCGCCATGCCGGCCCTGCCGGAGGACGTGTTCCTCGAGGCGGTCGACCAGCTGGTCAAGATCGACCGGGCGTGGATCCCGGAGGGCGACGGCAGCCTCTACCTCCGGCCCTTCATGTTTGCCAATGAGATCTTCCTCGGCGTGAAGCCCTCGTCGGATTACCTCTTCATCGTCATCGCCTCGTCGGTCGGCGCCTACTTCAAGACCGATGCACCGGCGGTGTCCGTCTGGGTCTCCGAGGATTTCACCCGTGCCGCCCCCGGCGGCACCGGCGCCGCCAAATGCGGCGGCAACTATGCGGCCAGCCTGCAGGCGCAGGCCGAGGCGACGCGCCATGGCTGCGACCAGGTCGTTTTCCTCGATGCCGTCGAACAGCGCTGGATCGAGGAGCTGGGCGGCATGAACATCTTCTTCGTGTTCGACGACGGCTCGATGATCACCCCGCCGCTCGGCGGCACGATCCTGCCCGGCATCACGCGCAGCTCGCTGCTGACGCTCGCCAGGGACAAGGGCATCAAGGTGAGCGAGGAGCGTTATTCGATCGAGCAGTGGCGCAAGGATGCCGCCAGCGGCCGCCTGCGCGAAGCCTTCGCCTGCGGCACCGCCGCGGTCGTCACGCCGATCGGCACCGTGCGCAGCAAGCAAGGCGAGTTCAGGATCGGCAATGGCGGCTCGGGCGCGAAGACCGAGGAACTGAAGGCCGCCCTCGTCGGCATCCAGCGCGGCCGCACGGCCGATCCGCACGGCTGGATCCACAAGGTTTTCTAAGCCTCATTGGAGCGCGCCACTCCAGTGGCGCAATCATGATCATGAGGCGCCACTGGAGTGGCGCGCTCCCTTGATCTCTAGAACAGCTTGCCGCCGTTCGGCACCGGCTTGGTCGGCGCGATCAGCACGACGCTGCCGTCGGCGGCCGGAAAGCCGAGCGTCAGGACTTCGGACATGAACCTGCCGATCTGGCGCGGCGGGAAGTTCACGACCGCCGCGACCTGACGGCCGATCAGGTCTTCCGGCGTATAGTGCACGGTGATCTGCGCCGAGGATTTCTTCGTGCCGATCTCGCCGCAGAAATCGATCAGGAGCCGATAGGCGGGCTTGCGCGCGCCTTCGAGCGGCGCCGCTTCGACGATGGTGCCGACACGAATATCGACACGTTCGAAGTCTTCATAGGTGATGGTCGCCATGGTGCGCAGAACCTAAAGCCGCGCACGCAAAAGAAAAGGGGCCACGTACGCGGCCCCTTTCCGGATCGGCAACTGACCGATCGACGCTTACTTCTTGGCGATCGCGGCCTTGACCTCTTCGGTCAGCTCGGCGACGCGGGCGCTCAACGCCGTCACGGCGTCGGCCTGGCCCTTGGTGTAGAGGTCGGCCAGTTCCTTGGTGTTGGTGATCGCCGAGTCGTAGGACTTCTTGATGAAATCGATCTGCTTGGCGGCCTTCTCCTCGACGGTCGCGGCGGCGAGCACTTCGCTGCCGTGCTTGGAGAAGTCTTCCATCGCGGCGCGGACCATGTCGCCCTGGCGCTGCGCGATCGTCTTCATCTGCTCGACGGCGGCGGTGTTGAGCGAGGTCATGGTCGCGAAGTTCTTGCGCGCGGTCTCGACGAACGTCTCGACGTTCACGGTCGGAAGCTTGAACTCACCGGAGATCTTGCTGAAGTCGAAGTCGGCGAAGGGGTTCTTGAAGGCACCGTTGGCGTACATGGAGATCTCCTTGATGGACGAAGCAAGCTGAGCTGGGGGTGCCCCGCTTTGCTGCGGTGCACAATGAAGCTCAATTTAGGGATGCATTGCAGCGAGTCAAGGGATGTTTTTGTGCACTGCACAAAATCTTCACGCCTCGGGCGAAACCGGAGCCCCCGGCGGAATCCCTCCATTCGGAGATTTCACATATCTGTCAAAGAGTTGCGACCAGCGCTCCGCCGTCTTCAGGCGGTTGTCCAGGGCGGCCATCGTCTTGGAAAGATCCCGGGTTTCGTCCCGGTCGAACACCCGCGACACGGCATAGTGAATGGCCAGCAGCCCGTTCTGCCGCAGCGCACCGGGCAATCCGTCGCTGGCGACCGAGGCGGCCTCCAGCATCGCCGCCATGGAACGGCGCAACGGCGGACCCATCGCGATCGCCAGCATCGGGTCGCGCGTGCCGGCGCGGCGGAGCGCCCGCAATGCCGCGCGGTGGGGCCGCAGCGCGTCGTAGCGGCGCATCATCACGTCGAACAGCCGATCGCGTGGCGTCTCCTCCGGATCGACCGAAGACGGGGTCCCGGCCATCACTTCCGCATCGATGCGCGCCATGAAGGCTGCGGCCAGAGAGATCTTGTCGGGATAGACGCTATAGAGGTCAGCGAAGCCCACCCCTGCCGCCTGGGCCACGTCGCGCAGCGCCACGTCGGCGTAGCCCTTCTCGGCGATCAGGCCGAGAAAGGCATCGAGAGCCTTTTCGCGGACGTCGTTCACCCTGCCAACTCCTTCGAACGATGCGAGGCGGCCGCGATGGCCTTGTCGAACACCGGCTGGATTCCGTCGCTTGCCATCAGCACCTGCAGGGCCGCGGCGGTCGTACCGCCTGGACTGGTGACGTTAACGCGCAGCTGCGACGCCGGCTCCTTGGATTGCTTCAGCAGTTCCCCGCTTCCCACCACGGTGGCGCGGGCGAGTTGCATGGCCATGTCAGCGGGCAGCCCAGCCTTCGTGCCCGCTTCCGCCATCGCCTCGACCAGCAGGAAGACATAGGCCGGACCGCTTCCCGAGAGCGCGGTGACCGGATCAATCAGCGCCTCGTCGTCGGCCCACAGGACCTGCCCCACCGCTTCCAGCAGCTCGTGGCAGCGCTTCTTCTCCGCCGCCGTCACGCTCGCTGCGGCGGTCGCGACGGTGATGCCCTGGCGCACCGCCGCCGGTGTGTTGGGCATGCTACGCACGAGCTTCGCCGCATTGCCGAGGCGGGCGGCGAAATAACCCAACGTCTTGCCGGCCGCGATCGACAGGAAGACCGAGCCCTGTGCGGCAAACCGCCGAAGATCGACCAGCGTGTCGTCCATCGACTGCGGCTTGACGGCCAGCACGACGATCTCGGGGATCTCCTCCACCTCGGCCGAAGACGAGACGACGCGGACTCCGGCGTGCCGGGGACGGATCGCCTCGACCGGCTCGGCAACGACGATGTCGGCGGCCGGCAGGCCGCGCGCCAGCCAGCCGTCGAGCATGGCGCCGCCCATCTTGCCGCAGCCGATCAGCAGCAGCTTGCCCATCGCGTCAGCGTCCCTTGAACCGGGGCGCCCGCTTCTCGCGGAAGGCGGCCGCGCCTTCCTTGCGGTCCTCGGAGTTGGCGATGGTTTCGAGCTTGTAGCGCTCCGGCACGAAGACCTCGGCGGGCCCGCGCGGCAGCGTCTGGTTGGCGAAGTCGCGCAGGGTGCGGATCACCAGCGGCGCGGACTCGGCAATCACCTTGGCCATGCGGCGCGCCTCGACACGCTCCTGGCCGAGCGGCACGACCTTGTTCACGAAGCCCACGTCGTAGGCGCGCTTCACCGAGATTTCCTCGCCGAGCAGCAGCAGCTCCATCGCGACCTTGTGCGGCATGCGCGAGACGATGCCCGGCATCAGGCCACCGAACACGCCGACCTTGGCCTCAGGGTACATGAACTTGGTGGTATCGGCAGACACCATGAGATCACAGGTCATCACGAGGCAGATACCGCCGCCGATCACCCAGCCCTGGGTGGCGGCGATGACCGGCTTGGTGAGCGCGTGGCTGACATGCGGCACGGCCTTCCACATGGCGGCGGGCGGATTGGTGAGGTCGGCACCGACGCAGAAGGCCGGGCCGTCGGCCTGCAGCACGGCCACCAGATCGTCGCCTTCCTCGAAGGCGCGATACGCCTCGTAGAGCCCGTCACACAACTCCTGGGTCAGCGCGTTGCGCTTCTCCGGGCGCATCATGGTGATGGTGGTGATACCTTCGCTCGACTCGACTTTGACCAGACTCACGGCATCCTCCAGTGCTTCTTGCGCCGGATGCTACCAGCCGCCCATACTCGCCGCATCAGGAGACCTGCCATGCAAACCCGCAATCCGTTCATCGACGACCTCACCAAAGTGGCCAACGGCGCCATGGGCGCGCTGACCGGCATGAAGGACGAAGTCGAGGCCCGCGTCCGCGACCAGATCGCCAAGATCCTGGACGGCATGGACATTCCGCGCCGCGACGAGTTCGACGCGGTGAAGGCGATGGCCGCCAAGGCGCGCGAGGAGAACGAGGAGCTCCGGAAGCAGATCGCCGAGCTGCAGGCCAGGCTCGCCGGCCCCTCCGGCCCCGAAGCGTAGGGCACGGGAACGATGCGCGTCGGCGTCGAGGTTGGGGGAACTTTCACCGACCTGGTCGCCGTCGAAGGCGGTCGCCTGGTCGTCACCAAGGTGCCGAGCACCCCGAAGTCGCCCGATGTCGGCGCCTTCGCCGCGCTCATCGCATCGGGCATCGATCTCGCACGCATCGAGGATCTCGGCCACGGCTCGACCGTCGCCACCAATGCCGTATTGGAACGCAAGGGCGCGACCGTGGCCTTCGTCGCGACGGCGGGCTTCCGCGACCTTCTGTTCATGCAGCGCCACGACCGGCGCAACATCTACGACCTCTTCTATGCGAAGCCCGCGCCACCGGTGCGCCGCAAGGATTGCTTCGAGGCGGTCGAGCGGCTGCGCGCGGACGGTTCCGTCGAGACGCCGCTCGACGAAGCGAAGGTGAAGGCCGAGCTGCTGCCCGCCCTGAAGGACGGCGGCTATCATGCGGTCGCGATCTGCCTGCTGAACGCCTATGCCGATCCCGTGCATGAGAAGCGACTCGCGGCACTGATCGCCGAGGCGCTGCCCGGCGTGCTCGTGACGTGCAGCCATCAGGTGGCGCGCGAGTTCCGCGAATTTGAACGCGCCTCGACGACGCTTCTATCCGCCTATGTGCAGCCAGTGATCGACGGCTACCTGCATCGCTTCGAGGGCAAGCTGGCGGACGCAGGCTTCAAGGGCCGCTTTACGGTGATGCAGTCCAACGGCGGACGCCTTCCCGCCGAGGCGATGCGCCAGAGCGCCATCACCGCACTCTATTCCGGTCCCGCGGCCGGCGTCGTCGGCGCCACGCGCCAAGCCGCCCGCTCCGGATTCAGGGACCTCATCACCTTCGACATGGGCGGCACCTCGACCGACGTCTGCCTGGTGCAGGACGGCCGGCCCTCGCTCGCGGCCGAGACGGAGATCGACGGGCTGCCGATCCGCACGCCGGTGCTCGACATCGTCTCGGTGGGCGCCGGCGGCGGCTCCATCGCCTGGGTGGACGATGGCGGCATGCTGCGGGTCGGCCCGCAGAGCGCCGGCGCCGATCCCGGCCCCGCCTGCTACGGCCGCGGCGGCACCGAACCGGCGACCACCGATGCGCATATCGTGATCGGCACGATCCGCCCCGGCGCGTTACTGGGCGGACGCATGCAGCTCGACGGCGAGGCGGCCCGTCGCGCCTTCGAGCCGCTGGCCGAGCGCTTTGCCTTGAGTGTCGAGCAGGCCGCCTCCTCGGCGCTGCAGCTCGCCGATGCCAACATCGTGCGCGCCATCCAGCTGGTCTCGACCGAACGCGGACGCGATCCGCGCGACTACGCGCTGGTGCCGTTCGGCGGCGCGGGTCCGCTGCATGCCGCGCGCATTGCCGAAGAGCTCGGCATCTCGACCATCGTCGTTCCACCCAACGCCGGTGTGATCTCGGCCTACGGGCTGGTTGTCTCAGACTACACCAAGTTCGATGCCGTCACGCGCAAGATGAAGCTCGACGACGGCGCGGCCCGCGAGGCCGGCCGGATCTTCGCCGAGATGCGGGACAGGCTGGCCGCGCAGTTCGCCGGGATGAAGCTGCCCGGCACGCTCGAGTACATCCACACGCTCGACATGCGCTTCGTCGGCCAGGCCTTCGAAGTCGGCGTCGAGATTCCGGCCGACCGCCTCGATACGCTCGATGCGGCCTCTCTCGCCGGCCTGTTCGCCGACGCCCATCACCGCACCTTCATGCACGGCGCCAACCTCGACCGTCCCGTCGAGATCGTGACCCTGCGGGTCGGCGCCACTCTGCCGATCGGCGGCGCGCCGAAGCTCGACCGCGAGACGCTCGCGGCCCGCGCGCCCGAGCAGGCGAAGATCTTCCACGGCGAGGCCTGGCTCGACTGCGACCGTTATACTGTCGAAGCGCTGGCCGCGGGACAGGAGATCACGGGCCCCGCCGTCATCGAGGGCTACACCGCCACGACCTGGGTGCCGCCCGGCTGGACGGCCGGGCTCGACACGGCGGACAATCTGACCCTGCGGAGGACGTCATGATTCATCGGAGCGCGCCACTCCAGTGGCGCATCATGATCCTTGAGCGCCACTGGAGTGGCGCGCTCCAATGAGCATGAACCCGATCGACTATGCCGTCATCAGCCAGGCACTGATCGCCGCCGCCCGCGAGATGGGCGTGAAGCTGATCCGCTCCGCCTACTCGACCATCCTGCGCGAGGCGCGCGACGGCTCGGCGGGCCTGATGGACCGCGACGGCAACACGGTGGCGCAGGCCGAGCTGATCCCCATGCAGCTCGGCCCCATCGGCGAGACCCTGCGCGCCTGCCTGAGGCGCCATCCCGTCGAGACGCTGAAGGAAGGCGACTTCCTCATCAACAACGACCCGTTCGAGGGCGGCCAGCACATCCCCGACGTCTTCATCTTCACGCCGATCTTCGTGGGCAGCCGCGTCGTGGGCTTCGGCGCCTCGGTGGCGCATCATCTCGACTTGGGCGGCGGCGCGCCCGGCCTCAACATCCATGCCTCCGACGTCTACCAGGAAGGGCTGCGCTTCCCGCCCTCGCGCTACAGTTTCGAGCAGGACTGGAACGGTGGTTCGTTCGAGCGCCTCGTGACCGCCAACGTGCGCGTGCCCGACCTCACCATCGGCGACTTCAACGCGCAGTTCGCCGCCAATGCCATCGGTGCGATGCGGGTGAAGCAGCTCTGCGAGCGCTACGGCACCGACAAGGTCGAGGCGGCGATGCGCGAGATGCAGGACTATTCCGAGCGCCGCGTGCGCGCCGCCATCGCCCAGGCTCCCAAGGGCACCTTCTACGGCGAGGATGCGGTCGACGACGACGGGCTGACCGACGATCCGCTGGTGGTGAAGGCCAGGGTCACCATCGCCGACGATTCGGTCGAGATCGATTTCGAAGGCACCTGCGCCCAGGTGAAGCGCAACCTCAACTGCCCCTATTCCAGCACGCTGTCGGCCGCACTCTCCTGCGTGAAGTCGGTGCTGACCAGTCCCGACATTCCCTACAACGAGGGCATGGCGCGGCCGATCACCATCAAGGTGCCCTACGGTTCGCTGCTCAATCCGCGACCGCCGGCGCCGGTGCGCGCACGCATGATCCCGGCCTATCGCGTCTTCAACGCGGTGATGAAGGCGATGGCCCAGGCGCTGCCCGACAAGGTGATCGCCACCGGCTTCGACTGCACGACGGCCTTCTGCCTCTCCCATCTGGGCGAGAAGGGTTACAGCGTCTATCTCGAAATCTTCGGCGGCGGCTACGGCGCCTCGCGTGATGCCGACGGCTGCGATGCCGTCGATTCGCCGCTCAGCAACTGCTCCAACGCACCGGTCGAATCGCTCGACATCGACTACAGCTTCTTCCGCATCGTCGGCTACGAACTGGCGCCCGATTCGTTCGGCCTGGGCGCCCGGCGCGGCGGCGCGGGCTTCACGCGACGCTGCGAGATCCTGCACGACGACGTCCAGCTCGCCATCTACTCCGACCGCTTCCGTCTCGCGCCCGAGGGCCTTCTGGGCGGCGAGCCCGGCCAGCGCGGTTACTGCCGCGTCTTCCGCGCCGATGGCACCGTCGAGGACCTGAAGAGCAAGGCCGCCCTCGATCTCGGCAAGGGCGACATCGTCGAGATGTTCGTAGGCGGCGGCGCCGGCTTCGGCCGCGTCGTCGAACGCCCCGACGCGATGATCGAGCGCGACCTGGCCGACGGGCTGCTCACCCGCGATCCACGCAACGCGCGGAAGATGGCGGCGGAGTAAAGGTCCCTCGCTGACGCTCGGGATGACAACGTTGTTGGGGCGCACGCCTTGCGCCAGCGCACAATTGTCATCCCGAGCGTCAGCGAGGGACCTTTCCCTTACAGCGCCCCGACCGACTTCAGATAGAGATCGCTGGCTTCCTTCGTGACCTGGCCCGCCTTACCGTCGGCGATGAAGCGGCCGTCGACCTTCGTCACCGGGGTGACGCCGCCCAGGGTGCCGGTCACGAAGGCCTCGTCGGCCGAGTAGACCTGCGCCAGGGTGAAGTCACATTCCTTCGCCACGTTGCCCGCGGCGCGCCAGGCATCGATCACGTTCTGCTGGGTGATGCCCTTGAAGCTGTACAGACTCGTGGACGTCCACAGTTCGCGTCCGCGAACGATGAAGAAGTTGGTCGAGTTGCACGAGGCCACGAAGCCGCGCGGGTCGAGCATCAGCGCCTCGTCGGCACCGGCCTTGATAGCCTGAATCAGGGCCTGGATCAGGTTCAGTCGCGAGTGCGAATTGAGGCGCAGGTCGAACTGGTCGGGATTAGTCGTGCGGAAGGTCGAGGTGAAGAGCGAGTAGCCCTTGGCCTTGGCCTCGGGGACCGGCGTCTTGTATTCGGCGACGCAGACGATCGTGGCCTTGCCGATCACGAAGCGCGGATCCTGGTTGGGCGTCTTCTTCAGGCCACGCGTGATCATGAGGCGGATGTGGGCGCCGTCGGTCATGCCGTTCTTCGCCAGCGTATCGGTCACGACCTTGGTGACGCCGGCACGGTCGAGCCCGATATCGAGATCGATCGAGCGCGCGCCCTCGAACAGGCGGTCGAGGTGCGCATCGAGGCTGATCAGCCGGCCCTTCACGAGACGCAGCCCTTCCCACACGCCGTCGCCCAGCACGAAGCCGGAATCAAACACCGAGACATTGGCCTCGTTGCGCGGCGCGAAGGCGCCGTTCACATAGACCAGCACCTGATCGTTGCGCGCATCGGCCAGATAGGCCTGGGCGCTCGCCTGTTCCGTCGTCATGGCATTTTCCCTAGAAGCTGAATTGCTTGTGGCTGGCGAGGAAGGCGCGGGTGCGGTCCTTCTTCGGGTTCTTGAGGACCTCGTCCGGCGTGCCCTGCTCGTGGATGGCGCCGTCGGCCAGGAATATGATTCGCGTCGCGACGTGGTAGGCGAAGCCCAGCTCGTGCGTGACCAGCATCATGGTGCGGCCTTCCTCGGCGAGCGCGAGGATGACGTTCAGCACTTCGCCGACCAGTTCGGGATCCAGCGCCGAGGTCGGCTCGTCGAACAGCAGCATCTCCGGGTCCATCGCGAGCGCGCGGGCGATGGCGACCCGCTGCTTCTGGCCGCCCGACAGATGCGCCGGATATGTGTCCGCCTTCTCGGCGAGCCCGACCCGCGCCAGCTCCTTGCGGGCTCGTGCCTCGGCCTCGGGCTTGGCCATGCCGCGCACGGTGCGCAGCCCTTCCATCACGTTGCCTATCGCGGTCATGTGCGGGAAGAGATTGAACTGCTGGAACACCATGCCGACCCGCTGGCGCACCTGAATCAGCTCGCTTTCGCGATAGATCCGCTCGCCGGCCTTGCCCTCGCGGCCCAGCACCTGGCCGTCGAGCGCGATCGTGCCGCCGCCCGGGCGCTCCATGAAGTTGAGGCAACGGAGCAAGGTGCTCTTGCCCGAGCCCGAGGCACCGAGGATCGCGATGCGCTCGCCACGCTTCACGTCGAGCTCGATGCCGCGCAGCACGTCGGTCGCGCCGAAGCGCTTGGTGAGGCCGGTGACGTGGAGGATCGTCATTCGTCCCTCTTCAGCCGACGTTCGAGGAAGTAGCTGAACTGGACCAGCGGCCACAGGAAGACGAAGAAGATCAGCGCGACGGCGGTATAGGCCTCGATCGGATTGTAGTTGAGCGAGGCGATCAGCTTGCCCTGCTGCAGCAGCTCGACATAGGCCACGGCCGAGGCCAGCGTCGACATCTTGAAGATCTCGATGGCGCGATTGGTGAGGGCCGGCAGCATGCGCTTCAGCGCCTGCAGCAGGATGATGCGCCGCATCGCCTGCCCCCAACGCATACCGAGCGCCCGCGCGCCGTCCCACTGGCCGGTCTCGATCGACTGGATGCCGCCGCGATAGATCTCCGCCGAGAAGGCCGCCGAGTTGAGCGAGATGCCGAGCGAGGCGGCGGCCAGCGGCGAGATCTGGAAGGGCAGCAGGATCGGCAGGGCGAAGTAGAACCACAGGATCTGCACGAGCACCGGCGTGTTGCGGAAGAACTCGACGAAGATCGTGGCCGGGATGTGGATCCAGCGATTGCGCGAATAGCGGCCCAGCCCGACCAGCAGGCCGAGGCTCAGGCCCAGCACCAGGCAGATGGCGAAGATGCGCAAGGTGCCGGCGGCGCCGACCAGCAGCGCGTCGGTATTGTCGAGGACGGAGGCGAAGTCCCAGCGCATCAGTGTCCCCCGCTCAATGCACTGTGCTTTCGCCGCTGCGCGCCAGCCGCAGCTCGACGAGGCGCGCGACCTGGCTCGCGAGGAAGATCACGACGAAATAGATCAGCGCCACGACCGTGTAGGTCTCGAGCGGCCGGAAGGTCTTCTGCGAGACCTCGTTCGCGGCAAACAGCAGGTCGGCATAGGAGATGGTGGCGATCAGGGTCGTCGTCTTCATGAGCTCGATGGCGCGCTCCATGAAGGCCGGGATCATGCGCTTCACCGCCTGCGGCAGGATGATGCGACGCATCGCCTGGTCATGGCGCATGCCGATCGCCCGCGCGCCATCCCACTGTCCACGCTCGATCGACTGGATGCCGGCGCGGAACACCTCGGCGAAGAATGCGGCCGACTGGATCGAGAAGGTGACGGCGCCCGCCATGAACGGCGTCATCTCGATGCCGACGAGCATCGGCAGGGCGAAGAAGAACCAGAAGAGCTGGACCAGTGGCGGCGTCGTTCGGAAGACTTCGATGACGAAGCCGGCCGGCCACGACAGGTATCGCCGGGGCGACAGGCGCAGCAGTGCCAGCCCCAGGCCGAGCACGACGCCGCAGACCAGCGCCGTCCCCGTGACCCGGAGCGTGTTCACCAGACCCTCGACCAACAACGGTGCGTTGGCGAAGACCGGCGAGAAGTCCCACTGATACGCCAAGAAGCTGTCCCGCCTACTTGATCATCTCTTTCATGACCGGCGGCGCGGACTTGGGATCGAGGCCGAAGTCGGCGATCGCCTGCTCGTACCACTTCTGGGTCTGGCCGCTCTTGTAGTAGTCGGCGAACTGCTTATCGACCCATTCGGTGAAGGCGGCGTCGCCCTTGCGCAGCGCCGCGCTCGACGGCTGCGACTCGGCGGGCAGCGGCACCACGATCTTGCCCTTGCCCAGCCGCTGGCGGGCGGCGAGCAGCGGCGGATGGAACAGCAGCACGGCATCGACGCGGCCCGACTGGAAGGCGGCGATCGCCTCGGCATTGCCGGGGAAGCGCTGGATGTCGGCCCTGGGCGTGTGCTGGGTCGCCCAGCGGTCCATGGTCGAGGCCTGCGGCACGGCGATGCGCACGCCCTGCTTGTTCAGCCCTTCCCAGGTCTTGGCGTCGAGGTCGTCGCGCGCCAGCACGGCGAGCGAATACCAGAGCAGCGGATTCTCCGGGAAGTTGGCGGCCTGCTTGCGCTCGGCGGTGGCGTCGAGCATGAACATCAGGTCGATCTTGTCGCCCTGGAGGGCTGCGATCGCATTGCCCCATGTCACCTCGACCGGCTCGAACTTCACGCCCAGGGTCTGCGCCATCGCCTTGCCCATGGAGATGCCGAGGCCCGTCGACCATTCGCCGGTCTTGGGATCCTTCGAGTACCAGGGCGGCGCCTGGGTGACGCCGACCCTCAGCACGCCGCGCTTCTTCACCTCGTCGAGTGTGCTCTGCGCACGCGCGGCGAAGGGAATGGCCAGCGCCGCGGCACTCGCGGTCGCGACGGCAAACAACGAACGTCGATTGATGGTCATGAATTGGCTCCCCTTTTTGGCTTCCCAGACAAATCCGGCATCGAGCGCAGAAACTTCTCCGTCGTTTCCACACCGCGACGCATGTGATCGGCGATCTCGGCCTTCATCGCCTCGAAGTCCGGGCCGAAGGCCGCCTTGATGTAGCTGTCGTGGCTATCGCGCTTGGGACCGCGCCGGCCATGCGCGCGGTGATGCGCCGCCCAGTAGAGCTGCAGCCGGCCGCGCAGGCCGTGCCAGGCACGCTGCAGCAGCTTGTGGCCGCTCGCCTCGTAGACGAGACCGTGGAACTCGAGCTCATTGAGGATGCTGGCGCGATCGTCGCCGGCGTCGATCGAGGCGATCAGCACGTCGTTGCGGCGCTTCAGTTCGGCGCGGAAGCGGTCGTCGCGGCGCGGCCAGACCTGCTCGAAGGCGAAGGTCTCCAGCACCGTGCGCAACGAATAGATCTCGTGGACGTCCTCGACCGAGAGCTCGGCGACGCGCGTGCCGGTATAGGGCACGGTCACGAC
This sequence comes from Reyranella sp., assembly GCA_017990895.1. Classification (GTDB taxonomy): domain Bacteria; phylum Pseudomonadota; class Alphaproteobacteria; order Reyranellales; family Reyranellaceae; genus Reyranella. The sequence continues at coordinate 9,036 of JAGNNA010000007.1, read as the reverse complement.
CAGCCCCTCCTCGATCAGCTGCCGCAACGCCTCGCGCAGTGGCCCGCGGCTGACGTCAAAGCGCTCCGACAGCGCCGTCTCGACCAGCGGCGCGCCGGGCGGGATGTCACCCGCCAGGATGGCGAGCCGCAGCCGCTCGACGATATGCGCGCGCAGGGTCGCCTTCGGCACGCGCTCGAAAATCGCGCCCACGTCCCGCGTCGAGACATCGGAAACGGACAAACAGCCTCCTGGAAATCCGGATCGTCGATTGTTGACAATCTTGCACAGTAAAAGGCCGCCGCACAAGATTTGCGGCGGCCGGCCAATCAGTAGCTCTTGTAGCCCAGGAACTTGCCCGACATGGCGATCTTCACCCGGTCGCCCTTCTGGTCGGGCTGGCGCTCCATGGTCATGTCGAAGTCGATGGCGCTCATGATGCCGTCGCCGAATTCCTCCTGGATCAGCTCCTTCCAGGTCGTGCCGTAGACCTGCACCAGCTCGTAGAAGCGGTAGATCAGCGGATCGGTCGGCGGGATCTGGGGCAGCGAGCCGCGATAGGGCACTTCCTGCAGCAGCAGGACTTCTTCCTTGCCCAAGCCGAACAGCTTGCCGGCCTTGGTGGCCTGCTCCTTGGTCATCTTCATCTGGCCCATGCAGGCCGCGGTCACGATGATCTTCGAGGCGCCGCCGATCTTCTTGGCGATCTCCTCCCAGGTGAGTTCCTTCAGCCGCTTGGCCGTCAGGATCTTCTCTGTGACTTCAGCCCGCTTCATTGCCGTCTCCCGGTTGTTAAAGGCACGATCTCGGCCGGCGGATTGACCGCCGACAATCCAGGTTTCACCAGCTTCGGGCGCCGCGAGTCGTAGCCGTGCGTGGCGATCTCCTGGTCGAACGCCTTCGAGCGATTGACCAGGAACTCCACGAGGTGATTGCGGATCGCGTAGTATTGCGGATGCCGGTGCAGGTCGTTCCGGTGCCGCTCGTTCTTCGGCATCGTGTTGACCACGATCTCGGCGATCTTGGCGCCCGGCCCGTTGGTCATCAGCACGATCTTGTCGGCGAGCAGGATCGCCTCGTCGACATCGTGGGTGATCATGAACACGGTCTGCTGCGTGGCGGCGCAGATGCGCAGCACCTCGTCCTGCAGCATGCCGCGCGTCAGCGCATCGAGCGCGCTGAACGGCTCGTCCATCAAGAGCATCTTGGGCTGGATCGACAGCGCCCGCGCGATGCCGACACGCTGCTTCATGCCACCGGAGAGCTGCGCCGGCTTCTTGTTCTCCGCACCCGCGAGCCCGACTAACGCGATGAACTTGCGCGCATGCTCCTGGACTTTGGCGCGATCCCAGCTCGGCCAGCGTGAGGAGACAGCGAAGGCGATGTTGCCCATCACCGTCATCCACGGCAGCAGCGCATGGCCCTGGAAGATCACGGCGCGGTCGAGGCTCGGCCCGTCGATCTCGCGATTGTCGACGATGACGGCGCCCTCGCTCGGACTGTCTAGGCCGGCCAGCACGTTCAGGATCGTGGTCTTGCCGCAGCCGGAATGGCCGATCAGGCAGCAGAACTCACCCTTGTCGACGCCGAACCAGACATCCTCGAACACGGCCGGCTGGCCCTCGCCGAAGCGGCGCCCCAGCCCTTCGACGCTGATGAGGGGACGGTTTTCCATCGCCTCACTCCGGATAGGTAACGAGCCTGGCGAGCCAAGCGAGGCCTTGGTCGAGCAGGAGACCGACCAGGCCGATCAGCAGGATCGCGGTCACGATGTTGGCGATCGAGAGGTTGTTCCACTCGTTCCACACGAAGTAGCCGATGCCGGTGCCGCCCACGAGCATCTCGGCCGCCACGATCACCAGCCAGGCGATGCCGACGGAGATGCGCATGCCGGTCATGATGGTCGGCGCGGCGGCCGGCAGGATCACCTTGAAGGCGGTGCGGAAGGGGCCGACCTCGAGCGTGCGCGCCACGTTTAGCCATTCGCGGCGCACGCTGCCGACCCCGAACGCGGTGTTGATCAGCATCGGCCAGACCGAGCAGATGAAGATCACGAAGATCGAGGAGATGGCGCTGTCCTTGATCGTGTAGAGCGCGAGCGGCATCCAGGCGAGCGGCGAGACCGGCTTCAGGATCTGGATGAACGGATCGAGCGCCCGATAGACCAGCGGCGACATGCCGATCAGGAAGCCGAGCGGAATCGCTACCAGCGCCGCAAGGCCGAAGCCCAGCAGCACACGGCCCAGCGAATAGGCGAGCTGGATGCCGATACCCTTGTCGTTGCTGCCGCGCACGTAGAACGGATCGGCGAGGTGCCTCCAGATCGTGGCGCCGATGTCGGCCGGCGTCGGCATCGCCGACTTCGACCCGGTGGCCGCTGCGGCGCCCACCAGCTTGGCATATTCCGGGTCCATCGCCGGGCCGGTTGCTGCCACCGGCATGGTGGCGACATGCCAGATGCCGACGATGGCCACGAAGATCAGCACCGACAGCAAGCCCGCCCGGACGCCCAGCGAGGTCTTCATCGCTGGGGGCGCGCCACTCCAGTGGCGCGATCTTCTTCGACTACCGAGCATGACGCGTGACTGGAGTCACGCGCCCCCAGCACTTGATACGGATTCATCATCTTAGCTCCGCTTGATGGCGAAGCTGTTCACGTATTCGTCGGGCTTGGCCGGATCGAAGGGTTTGCCCATCACCACGATCGTCTTCTTCGACGGGTCAGGCGGGATGAGGCCCATCTCCTTCATCATGGTCGCGGTGTCGGTGGCGAGATAGACCTCGGACGCGACCTTGGCGTAATCGACATCGGCCTTGAGCTGACCCCAGCGCTTCATCTGGGTCATGATCCAGATGGCGAACTGGTTCCAGGGGAAGGGATCGAAGTCGATGCGGTTGGGATCCTTCTTCACGCCGCCCAGCCCGTCGGCATAGGTGCCGGTCAGGATCTGCTCGAGAACCGTCTCCGGCTGGTTCAGGTAGTTGGCCGGCGCGATCGCCTTGGCGATCTCCTTGCGGTTCTCCTGCTTGTGGGCGTACGCCGTGGCATCGATGATCGCCTTCAGCAGCGCGCGATAAGAATTCGGGTTCTGGGTGGCGAATTCCTTGCTCACCGTGAACGCGCAGCAGGGATGGCCGTCCCACAGTTCCTTGGTCAGCAGGTGGATGAAGCCGATGCCGTCGAACACGGCGCGCTGGTTGAACGGGTCGGGGCCGAGATAGCCGTCGATATTGTCGGCGCGCAGGTTGGCCACCATCTCCGGCGGCGGCACCGAGCGGATCGAGATGTCCTTGTCCGGGTCGAGGCCCGCCTCCGCCACGTAGTAGCGCAGCAGATAGTTGTGCATCGAATAGTCGAACGGCACGGCGAAGCGGAAGCCCTTCCAGTCCTTCGGGTTGCGCTTGTCCTTGTGCTTGTTCGCGAGCGTGATCGCCTGGCCGTTGATGTTCTCGATCGCCGGCATGGTCCACGGCACCGGGTTCGAGCCGACACCCAGCGAGATCGCGAGCGGCATCGGCGAGAGCATGTGCGAGGCGTCGTATTCCTTGGCCAGCGACTTGTCGCGGATCACCGCCCAGCCGGCCGTCTTCACGACTTCGACGTTGAGCCCTTGCTTGGAATAGAAGCCCATCGGATGGGCCATGATGATCGGCGTGGCGCAGGTGATCGGGATGAATCCGACCTTGAGGTCCTTCTTCTCCGGCGCCCCACCCTGGGCGAAGGCCTCTCGGGCGGCGCCGAGCGGCAGGACCGAGGAGATGGCGGCCATCGCGGTGGCCGCGCCGACCGTCTTCAGGAACTGACGGCGCTGGGCATCGACCGGGAAAACCGCGCGCAGCACGGCGGCGTCGACGACCCGGTTCCAGCGATCCTCCTCACCGGACGGCACGGCGGCCGCGGTCAGGCGGGCATGGTCGGCCTGGGCGTGGTTGCCGCCGCAGCTGCAGCCCCCGCGGCCGAGCAGGGCCTTCGGGTCGAACGGGTCCTTGAACATCGGGAAGCCTCCTTGTCTCGGAGGGTCAAGAGGCAAGCCGTGTGCCAATCGCTCATGACGTGCAGAAACCGTAGAGAGACCGATGCGCGACGCCGTGTTTGCTCAAATATTGAGCAGATTATCCCGGATCGTTCTGCGGAATCGCGGGATTCGAATCTTAACGTTGGGGATTAAATTCATGGAATCCCTGACTCTTTCCCCGTTTTACACGGGCATTTCCCATTGCGCCTCCCATCATCCTTTGGCAGGCTACCGCTAGTGGGATGTTGGGTACCCACCACGATATGTCGACCACCCGCCTCAAGAATGGCTCCTGATGGGCCGCACGGCGGAAATGGTTGGGGAGCGGGTCGATGGCGTTATCGCGACAGGAGCGGACCAGACGGAAAGCCGACCTCAATCCGCTTGAGATGATCGAGAGGGTTGTGGCCGCCAACGACTGGCCGTTCGACCGGACCTCGGACCGGGAGATCGCCGTCGAGGTCGCCGGCCGCTGGTGCGACTACCGCATGTTCTTCAGCTGGCGCGACGATGTCGAGGCGCTGCATTTCACCTGCGCCTACGACGTCCGCATCCCGGTCGAGCGGCACAGCGACATCCACTGCCTGCTGGGCCTGATCAACGAGAAGATGTGGCTGGGTCACTTCGATCTGTGGAGCGAAGAAGGCCTGCCGATGTTCCGCCACGCCATCCCGCTGCGCGGGACCAACGGCCTGATGGCGGAGCAGCTGAACGATCTCGTCGAGGTGGCGATCACCGAGAGCGAGCGCTTCTACCCCGCCTTTCAGTACGTCGTGTGGGCCGGCAAGAGCCCCGCCGACGCGTTGACCGCCTCGATCCTCGAGACGGTCGGCGAAGCCTGAGCCGACAAGGACCTTCCGACGCCCCCTCTCTCAAAAAACCAATAACATCTCGTTCGGATAGTCACAGCGGCGCCGATCCCCCCGGATCGGCGCCGCGACGATTTTAGGGACGCGTTTCCCCCGCTATAAGGGTCGCCCTCATGAACACACTTTCCGCGATCCTCCTGGCGATCCCCTACCCCCAGATCGACCCGGTCCTGGTCCAGCTCGGGCCCTTCGCCCTCCGCTGGTACGCCCTGGCCTACATCGCGGGTCTCGTGATCGGCTGGCAGGTGATGCGCCGCGTCTGCGAGCAGCCGCCCAAGGTGCTGTCGCCGCTCAAGATCGACGATTTCCTGCTGTGGGCCGCGCTGGGCGTCATCCTGGGCGGACGGCTGGGCTACGTGCTGTTCTACAAGCCGGGCTTCTACATCGAGCATCCGCTGGCGGCGCTCACCCTGTGGGAGGGCGGCATGTCCTTCCACGGCGGGCTGCTGGGCGTCATCGCCGCCATCCTGCTCTTCGCGATGCGCAACAAGGCCGATCCCTTCATGCTGTCGGACCTGGTGGCGATCGTGGCGCCGCTCGGCCTGTTCTTCGGCCGCCTCGCCAATTTCATCAACGGCGAGCTGTGGGGCCGCGTGAGCGACGTGCCCTGGGCCATGGTCTTCCCGCGCGGCGGACCGTTGCCGCGCCACCCGAGCCAGCTCTACCAAGCCTTCTTCGAGGGCGTGCTGCTGACCCTCGTCGTCGTCGCGGTGTGGAAACTCACCGAAGGCCGACGCCGGCCCGGCCTGCTCACCGGCGTGTTCTGCGCCGGCTACGGGCTCGCCCGCATCGTGGGCGAGCTGTTCCGCGAACCCGACGCGCATCTCGGCTACCTGTGGGGGCCGATCACCATGGGCATGCTGCTGTCGCTGCCGGTGCTGCTGTTCGGCGTCTGGGTGATCCTGCGGGCCTACCGCAAGCCCGCCCTGCCGTGATCGGGTCGCCGTGACCGAGCTGGGCGGGCTGATCGCGCGACGCATCGCGCTCACCGGGCCGATCTCGCTGGCCGACTTCATGGCCGAGGCGCTGGGTCATCCACGGCTCGGCTACTATCGCCGCGCCGTGCCCGTCGGCGCCGCTGGCGACTTCACCACCGCCCCCGAGATCTCGCAGATGTTCGGAGAGTTGATCGGCGCCTGGCTGGCCGAGCGCTGGCTGGCGATGGGCCGGCCGTCTCCGGTGCGGCTGGTCGAGCTCGGACCCGGTCGCGGCACGCTGATGGCCGATGCGCTGCGGGCGACGCGCGGCGTGCCCGGCTTCCACGCCGCGGTCGACCTGCATCTGGTCGACACCAATGCACCGATGCGCGAGGCCCAGCGCGCCGCGCTGCAGGCCTACCATCCGACCTGGCACGAACGTTTCGACGAGGTGCCCGAGGGGCCTCTGCTGCTGGTCGCCAACGAATTCTTCGATGCGCTGCCGGTCCGCCAGTTCCATCGCACCGCGAGCGGCTGGCGCGAGCGCATGGTCGGCCTCGACGAGCATGACGGGCTGCGGTTGGCCCTGGCGCCGGGCAACACGCCCTTCGCCTCGCTGCTGCCCGATGCCGGCGAAGGCGCCGAAGCCGAACTCAGCGAGGCCGGACGGTCGCTGGCCGCTGCGATCGGCGTGCGCATCGCCCGCGATGGCGGCTGGGCGCTCATCATCGACTACGGGCTGGAGAGCGCGGGCCGCGCCGCCTCGCTGCAGGCGGTGCGCGGCCATCAGGGGGCGGGCATCCTCGATCGCCCTGGCGAGACCGACCTCAGCGCCCATGTCGACTTCGCAGCCCTCGCCGCGGCCTCCGGCATCGCGACCTACGGGCCGGTCGGCCAGGGCGAGTTCCTGCGCCGACTGGGTCTTCCCGAGCGGGCGCAGGTCCTGAAGCGCAATGCAAAAGCCGCGCAGGCCGATGCCATCGATGCGGCATCGGCCCGCTTGATCGCGCCCGACCAAATGGGCACCCTCTTCCGCGTGCTGGCTCTCGGCGACGGCAAGAGCGCTCCGCCAGCCGGCTTTATCGACACCCCCTCGGACGAAGCCCTCTCGGACCAATAAATGATTCAGGCCCAGACCCTCGCCGCCCTCGACGGGGTGCAGCACCGCTTCTTCACCCGCCGGGGCGGTGTCAGCACAGGTCTCTATTCCTCGCTGAACTGCGGCTACGGATCGGGCGATTCGCCCGAAAACGTGCGCGAGAATCGCCGCCGCGTGGCCGATCAGTTCGGCCTGGACGAGCCCGACCTGCAGACCGTGCACCAGACCCACTCGACCGACGTGCTCACCGTCGCCGACGAACGCTGGAGTTCGCCCGGTGCGCCGAAGGCCGACGGTCTGGTCACGGACCGGCCGGGCGTGGTCCTGGGCGTGCTGGCAGCCGACTGCGCACCGGTGCTGCTGGCCGACGGCGAGGCCTCGGTGATCGGCGCGGCGCATGCCGGCTGGAAGGGCGCGCTGGGCGGGGTCGTCGACCAGACCATCGCAGCGATGGAAAAGCTCGGCGCCCGGCGCGAACGCATCCGGGTCGTCGTCGGTCCCTGCATCGGGCCGCAATCCTATGAGGTCGGGCCTGAGTTTCCCGCGCCCTTTCTGGCGCAGGACGAGGCGAACGCCGCCTTCTTCCGGACCGCGACACGTGCCGGTCATTTCATGTTCGACCTGCCGGGCTATCTCGTGCACCGCATCGCGCGCAACGGCGTTGCCGTCACCGCCACCGGCCACGACACGCTCACCGGCACCGACGATTTCTTCAGCTACCGGCGCAACACGCTGCAGGGGGTGCGCGACTACGGGCGCGGCCTGTCGGCGATCGCCCTCTCGGCCTGACGTGCCCTATTTCATCATCCTGATGGCCTGCTGCCTGCTCGGGGTAATCGCGACATGCGCCATGTTGTGATGCTGCTCTGCCTGCTCGCCCTCGCGGCGTGCGGTGGATCGCCCAGGCCTTTCGAACACGATCCGTCCCAGGTTTCGCAGGGACGCCAGATCCGCGACAAGGTCGAGGTCGCGATCAGCCCGCCGCGCAACATGCCGCCGCAGATGGGCGAGCGGGTCGCGGCGGCGCTGGCCGTCGAGCTGCAATCCTACGGGATCATGGCCGCCGTGGCGCCGACCGAAGCCCCGGTCCAGGTCGACGGCGTGATGAGCACCCGCGACGCCGGGATGTCGATCGAGGTCCAGGTCGACTGGCGCATCCGTGGCAAGCCGCGCACCGACGAGCCGGCGACCGTGAAGACGCGGGCCCCGCCGGAGGACTATGCCGAGCAGGCCGAGCGCCTGGTCTCCCGGATCGCGCAGCAGGCCGCCCCCCGGGTCGCTACCTTGATCGGCAAACCGCCGAATTTCATTCCCAAAGCTCCCGGCCAGGTCGCGGCAGGCGTCACCATTCCCTACGAATTCCCGCCCGATCCCATGGCCGCGCCGCCCGCGCCGTCGGACGGCCCCGCCAAGACCACGACCGTTCCGACGCCAGTCGCCGCCAAGCCCGCCGAACCGCAGGTCAAGGTGCTGGTAGCGCCGGTCACCGGCGCGCCGTCCGATGGCAATCGGCAACTCACGTCCGGAATGCGGCGTGCGCTGGGATCGAGCAAGCTCGTGATCGTCGACCAGGCAGAAGAAGGCGCGTTCACGGTGGTCGGCACGGTGAACATGACGCCGATCGACGACCGCATGGCCAGGCTGGTCGTCAAATGGATCGTAAAGGATCCGGCCGGCAAGAATGTCGGCGACATCGAGCAGTCCAATCCGGTGCCGCTGGCCGCGGCCAAGGGTTCGTGGGCGGGTTTCGGCGACATCGTCGCCTCCGCCGCCTCCGAAGGCGTGCTCCAGCTGCTCGAGCAGGCGATCAACAAGCCGCGCTGACATCTGCGCGGCCTCTGAATCGGCTTGTCAGAGGGGGGTTCCCGGCTGCTACTGTCCCGTGGGGCGGCTCGATTCTTGCAAGTTCGTGCGAGGACAAGAAATGGCCGCGAGACAGGGAGCTAAAAAATCATGATTTCATTCAGGAAATCGGCATTGGCCGTCATCGCTGCAGCAGGGCTCGGCGGCGTCATGGCCGCTGCCCCGGTGCAGGCGCAGACGCTCAAGGTCGTGATGCATTCGGACGTGAAGATTCTCGATCCGATCTGGACCACGGCCTACATCCAGCGCAACCACGGCTACATGGTGTGGGACACGCTGTTCGCGGTCGACGA
>JAGNNA010000212.1 GCA_017990895.1 Reyranella sp. | reverse complement strand
TCGGTAATCTGTCCAGATGACAGAGCCGCAAAGCGTACAGGCGTATATCGACCAGACGCCGTCCCGTCGGGCCAGGACGGCGTCTGGTCGATATACGCCTGTACGCTTTGCGGCTCTGTCATCTGGACAGATTACCGAAGGACGTTACGTTCAGGTGTTCGAAAAGCAAATAACAGAAAATCGGGGAAATGCCATGAAGAGACGTAGCGTGCTGATCGCGGCTCTCGCCGCGCCTTCGATCGTTCCCGCCGTCGCGTTGGGCCAGGGGGCCTGGCCCAACAAGACCGTGAAGTTCATCTGTCCCTTCGCGCCCGGCGGCGGCACGGACACGGTGAGCCGGCTGATGTGCGATCAGCTCTCCAAGAGCCTCGGCCAGACCTTCGTGGTCGACAACAAGGGCGGCGCCGGCGGCAACATCGGCACGGTCGAACTCGCTCGGGCGGCCCCCGACGGCTACACGATCGGCCTCATTTCGGTCGCCAGCCATACGCTGAACCCGATGCTCTACACCAAGCTGCCCTACAACCCGGACAAGGACATCGTGGCGGTTTCGCGCGTCGCGATCCTCGCCAACCTGCTGGGTGTGACGCCGTCGCTGCCGGCCAACAACGTCGCGGAGCTGATCGCGCTCTGCAAGAAGGAGCCGGGCAAGTACTCCTTCGCCTCGTCGGGCCCCGGCACGTCGCTGCACCTCAGCGGCGAGCTGTTCAAGAAGATGGCCGGGGTCGACATCATCCATGTCCCCTACAAGGGCGCCGGGCCGGTCTATTCCGACCTGATGGCCGGCATCGTGAACATGATGTTCGCCAACATGCCGTCCATGCTGCCGCAGGTCCGCGCCGGAAAACTCAAGGGGCTGGGCGTCACCTCGGCCCAGCGCTCCAAGGCGGCGCCCGACATCCCGGCCATCGCCGAGACGGTGCCGGGCTATGTCGCCACCTCGTGGTACGGGATCGGCGCGCCGGCCGGCACGCCCGAACCGATCCTCGCGAGACTCGAGACCGCGATCGCCGATGCGCTGAAGTCGCCCGACATCCAGAAGCGCTGGAACGACGATCTCGGCCTCGACATGCCGCCGCCCGGCCGTGCCGGCTTCGACCGGTTCCTGGCCGAGGATCGCAAGCTCTGGGAGCCCGCGGTCAAGGCCTCGGGCGTGAAGCTCGACTGATTCTCTATCGGGAGTGGTTCTGATGTCCGTACAGTTTGCCGAAGTCCCGGACGAGGCCGGAGAGATCACTGCGCGCTGGCTCGATTCGTTCGGGGCTGCGCTGCTTGCGCAGGATGCCGCTGCCGTCGCGGCGACGTTCGTGCCCGACGGGCATTGGCGTGACGTGCTGGCCTTCACCTGGGACGTCGTCACTCATTCCGGCCGGACGGCGATCGAGACGGCGCTGGCGCCAGTGCTGGCGCGCACCGCCGCGAAGGATGTGGAGATTCCCGACACGCGTACGCCCCCGCGGCGCGCGAAGCGGGCGGGAGTCGAGTGTATCGAGGCAATCTTCGAGTTCGAGACCGCCTTTGGCCATGCCAACGCCGTCGTGCGCCTCGTCGAGGCCGATGGGGAGTGGCGTGCCTGGTCCCTGCTCACCACGCTCGAGGAACTGCGGGGCTGGCCCGACGGCAAACCTCGCGAACTCAGCGATGCCGAGCGCTACAGCCGCGACTTCGGCGGCGACAACTGGCTCGACCAGCGGCTGAAAGCGCAGGCCTACGAAGATCGCGATCCCGCCGTGCTGGTCGTTGGCGGCGGCCAGGCGGGCCTCGCCACCGCGGCACGCCTGCGCGCGTTGGGCGTCGACACGCTGATCGTCGATCGCCACAAGCGCATCGGCGACAACTGGCGGCGGCGCTATCACTCGCTCACCTTGCACAACGAGGTGCACGTCAATCACCTGCCGCTGATGCCGTTCCCGCCGACCTTCCCGGTGTTCATTCCCAAGGACAAGCTGGCGAACTGGTTCGAGGCCTATGTCGAGAACCTCGACCTCAATTACTGGACCGACACGGAACTCACGTCGGGCCGCTACGACGAGGCGGCGAAGCGCTGGACGGTGACCTTGAAGCGGGGCGACGGAACCGAGCGGGTGCTCCATCCGCGCCACGTCGTCTTCGCCACCGGCGTGAGCGCCATCCCGATCAAGCCGTCGCTGCCTGGCCTCGAGTCGTTCGCCGGCACGGTCATGCATTCCGGGGATTACACCAATGGCGCGGACTGGAAAGGCCGGAAGGCGATCGTCGTTGGCACCGGCAACAGCGGTCACGACGTGGCGCAGGATCTGTGCGCCAGCGGGGCCCAGGTGACGATGGTGCAACGCAGCCCGACCTACGTCGTGTCGATCCGCGAGGCCCAGAAGGTCTATGCGATCTACACCGAGGGCCTGCCGTTCGAGGATTGCGACCTGCTGGCCGCCGCCTCGCCCTACCCGGTGCTGCAGCGCGCCTACCAGCTCTCGACCGCCGAGATGCGCCAGGTCGATCGCGATCTGTTGTCGGGACTGGAGAAGCGCGGCTTCCGCCTGACCTTCGGCGAGGACGATACCGGCTTCCAGATGATGTATCTGCGCCGCGGCGGCGGCTACTACTTCAACGTCGGCTGCTCGGACATGATCGTCGACGGCCGCATCAAGCTGCTGCAGTACGACGACATCGACCGGTTCGAAGCAAGCGGCGTTCGTCTGAAGGATGGCAGCTCGCGCGAGGCCGAGCTGGTGGTGGTCGCCACCGGCTACGAGAACCAGCAGGAGACGGTGCGGGCCTTCCTCGGCGACGCGGTAGCCGACCGGATCGGCCCGGTCTGGGGCTTCGACGCCGGCGGCGAACTCGCCAACATGTTCAAGCCGACGCCGCAGCCCGGCCTGTGGTTCATCGCCGGCAGCCTCGCCCAGTGCCGCATCTACTCCCGCTACCTCGCTTTGCAGATCAAGGCCCGCGAGGACGGGCTGATCTCTTAACGTTCGTAGCGTCTCATGGGAGCGCGCCACTCCAGTGGTGCTCAATCCTTGCGGAGCAGCAAGACATGAGCGCAACCGGAGTTGCGCGCTCCCTTGAACCTAAACGAGCTGCCGGATCGCCGCGATCACGACCAGGGCGCCGATCGCCATGACGGCGCTGCCCAAGGAGATGACGTAGAGCGCGCGGCCGGGCGAGAGCCGGCCCATGTGGGCGGCGATCCAGAAGAAAGGGTCGTTCACGTGGCAGATCGCCATCGAGCCCGCGCCGACCGCAGCGGCGGCGATGGCGCGGCCCGAGGCGCTGTCGAGGCCCAGCGCCGGCAGCATCGGCTCGACCATGCCGGAGGCCGTGAGCACGGCGGTCAGGGTGTTGCCCTGCATCGTCTTCACGATGGCGGCCGCCAAGAACGGCGTCAGGACGCCATAGCGCGGTTGCAGGGCATATTCGGCCAGAAGTTCCGCCATGCCGGTCTCGTCGAAGACGCGGGCGAGGCCGCCCGATGCACCGACCGCCAGAAGCAGGGGGGCCCAGGATCGGCCGGCCAGGACCGACGGCTCCCAGCGGCGGGCAAACAGGATCGCCAGGGTGATGGCGATGGCTGTGAGCATCAGCGGCTTGGAGATGCCGACATAGAATTCGCGGTCGCCGCCCTTGCCCAGGGGCTCGCTCGGCATCTGCGCCACGGACTGCAGGACCAGCAGGACGAGCGGGATGCCGACACACAGCCAGGCCCAGGAGAGCTGGCCTTCGGCCGGCTGCGAAGGGACCTGCCGCGCCACGTGCCACCAGCCCAGCGCCACGGCGATCGCCGCGACCGGCAGGGCGATCAGGAATTCCGCGCGGATGTCCGCCTTCATGACCGACGCCGCCGCGACGGCGATCGGCGAGGGCACCAGCAGGGAGGCGACGGCGAGCAGCGTGAGCGCGAGCCCCAGCGCGCGCCGCGGCGCGTCCTGTCCAGCCGGCTGCAGGAGCGCCAGGCCGGCCGATGCCGAGGCGCCGAGGCCCGCCACCAGTCCGGCTGCGGCGGACGTGCCGGTGCCGAGCGGCGTGTGCAGCACCAGGCCGCTGACCAGCGCGCCCGCGACGACCAGCAGTCCCGTCTGCTCCAGTGCTGTTGCGAAGCCCAGCCCGAAGGCCTTGCCGACCGACTGGAAGGTCATGTCGGCGGCGATGCCGTAGACGACGACCGTGGCCATGATCGCGAGGAAGACCGGCAGGCGGACGCGCTGGACCAGGAAGACGATGGCGACGACGGCGATCGGCAGAAGGAGCGAGGCAAGAAACATGACGGGACGAACCTTAGTGGCCTGCTACAGTCCCGTCATGCGCCTCCTCGTCGCTCTCCTGCTGATGCTCGGTCTTGCCGCCCCCGTTCACGCCGAGGCGCTGGTGCGGATCGAGGGCAGGAACTTCGTCGAACCCGACGGCCGCATCCTGCGCCTCAAGGGAATCAGCCTCGGCAACTGGCTGATGCCCGAGGGCTACATGTTCAAGTTCGAGGTCGCGAAGTCGCCGCGCCAGATCTACGGCGCCTTCGATCGCCTGCTGGGACCGGAGCGCGCGGCACAGTTCTGGCGGCAGTATCGCGACAGCTACATCACCGAGGAGGATATCCGCTTCATCAAGTCGGTCGGCTTCAACATGGTGCGCGTGCCGCTGCACTGGCGGCTGTTCATGGGAGCCGACGGCGAGATCGGCGGCGAGGGCTGGTCGCTGCTCGACCGGGTGGTCGGCTGGGCCGCGGCCGCCGGCCTTTACGTGATCCCCGACCTGCATGCCGCGCCGGGCGGCCAGACCGGCATCAACCATGATGACGGGCCGGGCTATCCGCTGATGTTCTACGTGCCGCGCGACCGTGACCTCACGGTGAAGCTGTGGCGGGCCGTGGCGCAACGCTATCGCGGCAATCCCGCGATCCTGGGCTACGACATCCTGAACGAGCCGATCGCGCCCTATCACGACGTGGCGACGCTGAACGCGCGGCTGGAACCGTTCTACAAGCGCGCGACGGCGGCGATCCGCGACGTCGATCCCGAGCGCATCGTGATCCTCGCGGGCGGCCAGTGGAGCTCGAGCTTCGCCATGTTCGGCCCGCCTTTCGCGAAGAACCTCGCCTACACCTACCACTCGTTCTGGGCTTCCACGAAGCGCGACTCGATCCAGCGACACCTGAACTTCGCCAACCTCCACGATGTGCCGCTGTTCCTCGGCGAAACCGGCGAACTCACGGACCAGTGGAACGAGGAGTTCCGCCGCCTGCACGAGACGCACGGAATCGGCTGGTCGTTCTGGACCTACAAGAACCTCGACACGCCATCGACCATCGTGTCGATCCCGCGTCCCGAGGGCTGGAAGGAGATCGTGGCATATGCCGACGGCGCCACGAAAGAGAAGCCGTCGCAGGAACTGGTGGACCGTGCCGTCGGGCAGTATCTCGAAGGCATCCGGTTCGGCAGTGGAACGATTCGCTGGTCCTATCTGGCCTCACTCGGCTTGAAGGGACAACCCTAGCAGGCGGTGCAGAGCATCGGTGGGGCCATGGCGTGGTCGCAAGCGCGTAGCTTCGACGGTGGCTTCCAGAATTTCGTCCAATGTGTCCCTGGTCGTGACGGCAACCGCCGACGCCCGGGCTTTCAAGGCATCCAGCCGGCCAAGAGCGTCGACCGCCGCCTCCGCGAGTCCCTCGGGACTGTAGCGAGGCATGGCGACCCCACAGCCCTTGTCGAAGGCAGGCCAGGCGAAGGAGCAATCCGCAGGCGCCACAATGGGAATGCCCATCCTTCGTGCCTCGTTGGACATCGCCGAGCCGCGCGCGCTGTAAGCCTCGGGATCGTAGGGAAGCAGGAGCAGGTCGGTGCGCGAAAGCAGCTCGACATAGTCCTCGTCGGACAGCACGCCCCGGCGAATGTCGACACGCGGCCCCAGCCTCTCCAGATCGTCGAAGATCCAGCTTTCGTCCTCGGCATCGGACCCGGTGACGATGCCATGGATCGTGAATCGCGACGTTGCATGACGCTCCAGCAGTGCCGGGATGGCTTTTGGCAGGAGGCGATAGCCTTTCGAGCGATTGGCGAAGCCTGCGATCGTCAGATGAGGATGGTCGGTCGGGCCCGAAAGCGGACCTTCGAAGGCAAGGGGCAGGGTGATACCGGCGCCCGGTGCAACGCCCACGTCGAAGGGCAGCAGCGTGCGATAGAAGTCGGCCATGGCTTCGGTCTCGCTATAGGCGACGAGACGTTGGTGGTCGCCAACGGCTTCGACGAGCGCAGTGAAGGCGCGGCGCGCCTCGTCGTGAAAGGGGATGGCCGCGGGATTGTTCGGCGCAAGCTGGTGATGCGGGCCATAGAGCAGCCACATCAGCACTTGTGGGGGCTGTTTCAGGGGGTGGCGCTTCAGCATGCGCGCTACGGCGGCGGCCAGCACCTGATCGCAACAGGGCAGGATCAGGAGGTCGGGCCATGTGCCGAGGTGCTTCAGGGCGCGCGTCAGCTCGTTGGTCGTCTGGTTGACGCGGCCGCCGAATTCCGTGCGGTTCGCATAGTCACGTCCATACACGGGACTGGCGAAGGCCGGGATGCAGTCCAAGGTGCGGACGACGTCGGGCGTGGCGTTTATGGAACCGAGGCAAGCGGCCTCGACACCCAGTCGGGCGAGTTCGGTCCGCAACCGGTCGATGGCGGCGTAGTGATGACCGCCGCGGGAATGGATGGCGGGGTCGACGATGAGCGTCTTCATCATCACTCTTGTAGCCTGCGCCAGGCGGGGCGATAGCGCTCGACAGCCTTGCGCAGTCGCATTGCGATACGCCACCGGAAGCCGAATTCGCGGGCATTGTAGAGATGCTGTTGCGGTGCGCGGACCTGAAGGCCGGGGAAGACGAAAAGGCGGCCGCCGGCGCGTGCGATCGCTTCGTTGAAGGCGACATGCTCGGAGACTTCGCGTCCCTGCGCGTCGAGGCCGACATAGCGCGAGCGCACCGCGTGCGACATCCGGTAGAGGCCCAGCCCGCCGAAGGCCGAGCGGACCTCGATCGGTTGCATCTCGCGCGGCAATGCGATCTGCCGGGCGAAGACCTCGCGGAACTTGGCGGCCTCGAACGACTCGCGGGCAGACCTTTCCCAAATCCGGTGCCAGCAATCGTGCGGGCTCCAGGTCGGGTGCCTCAAGGCCCAGATGTCGTAGTAGAGAGGCGACGAGCTCGCGAACACGGCGGCGCGGTCGGGGGCAGCGTCCAGCCATTGCAAGGCGCGGCGGTAGGAATCGACGTCGAGCGGTGCGGCGAGGACGTCGTCCATGTCCGCGACGACCAGATGGCGATACTTTGCGAAGGCGGAGCCGCGCACTTCCTCGAGGCAGACGTTCCGGGCGAAGGCGATTCGCTCGGTTCGCCGTTGGAACCGCCCTGCCAGTTCGCCGAGATCGACGACCTTGCCCGCCTGCTCCGTACCCATCCAGTCCCGCAACAGCTGTGCGGTGGCGTCGGTTGCGTCGCTGACGACGAAGATGAAGGCCGCCCTGTCGTAGAGTCGCGACAGTTTCGCGAGATTGGCGAGGACGTTGGGCAGCCACCCGACGCAGTCGCGGGCCGTTCCGACGAAGACGGCGCTGGCAGGTCTCGTCCGTGTCACGCCCTTCTCAGCACCCTCGGGATCATCGTCGCCCGGTCAGAACCGCACGACCGTTGTTCATCAGTGCCTGCGTCCGCATCGACAGCGAATCGAGGAAGCGGATCCAGGCGCCGCGGCTGCCGGTCGAGCGGGCGTCGAGCGCACGTTTCACCAGAGCCTTGGAATTGGCGTGACGCCAGTCGCCGAAGGCGGCCCGGATGGAGGGGGACTGTTCGTCGAGGATGCGCAGGACCAGCTGGAGGATGTGGTTGCTGATCGGCTCCCAGTCCTTGGTCGAGGAATTATAGCTGCCGCCCATGACCGTGGCGTTCGAATGCTTGTTGGAACCGTGCATGCGGTAGCCATAGAGGGCGTCGTGAATGGCAATCGAGCCCGTCAGCAGGCCGGCGAACGTCGAGAGGTAGTAGTCGAGATAGAGCCGCAGATCCTGGTCTGGGACCGCGAGCACCAGATCCACGAAGCTGCGCCGGAACATCATGCTCGCCATGCTGTTCGTGGCGCTGAGCGCCGTCCAGTGCGGATGGAAGGTCAACCGACCGTTCGGGGGAAAGGCGAATTCTCCCGTCGCCGCGTCGATTCTGGGCACGATGGCGGCATCGAAGGGCTTCTTCGCAGAAGTGCCCTGCTCGAACCACCAGGCAGTGCCCGCCAGCAGATGGTCGTCGCCGTCGATGATATGTGAATCGCAGTACGTCAGGGCGACGGGAAAGTCGGCATTCATGTGGACGCACAGATGCCGCTCTATGAAATTCTCGTACCAGACGTCGTCGGAATCCAGGAAGCCGACGAAGGGGGTGTCCAACCGGGCGAGCCCGCGCTTGATCGCGCCGGTCTGCCCGACATTGGCATCCAGGCGAATATAGTCGAATCGCGAGTCGCCGAGCCGGGACAGGCAATTGCGGATCTCCTCGTCGGAATTGTCCGTAGAGGCGTCGTCGACGACGAGGGTACGCAGGTTTCGGCAGGACTGGCGGGCGACCGATTCGATCGCCCGTCCCACGAAGGCGCCATTGTTGTAGTTGGCAATCACCACTCCCACAGGCGGGGCTGAAGGCATTTTTGACCGTATCCGTCTACTTGGTTTGGACGCTGGCGATCGCACGGAATATGCGGCTCCCGGAAGATGGTCG
>JAGNNA010000211.1 GCA_017990895.1 Reyranella sp. | reverse complement strand
GCACGACGCACCCACGACGCAATCTACAGCGCTATCGCCGCCCTATTGCCTACCGTCCAGCCCGCAGAGTGCGCCAACTATTTCGCAAAAGCAGGATACGCTCGAACCTAGAGTCATCCCGCTCTAGAGCGCCGGAGGACGAACGACCATCTCTGGCCCCTCCTCCAATTGAATGGCAGGGCTATCGAATTTGGCCCATTGCCCGTCGTCCCGACCGGAGCGAAGCGGAGTGGAGGGACCTCTTTTCCTCGGTTTGATGGCTTCAAGTGGAAGAAAGGTCTCTCCACTCCGCGCTGTGCGCTCCGGTCGAGACGACGGGAAATTGCATATGCAATCGCCCTGATTCAAATGGGGAGGTGTTGTCGTCAAGACGATGGAGGGGTCATGAGCGTCCGGCCTTTCTTCGGCGCTCCCGGACATTGCTGCGCAATGTCCTGACGCTCACCGGCCGAGCTTTGCTCGGCCTCAGCTACGACTCTTCATCAGCGGCTGGATGTGCTGGCCGAACTGGTCCATGCCGACCAGGAAGTCGTCGAAGGTCAGCATGATGCCCTTGGTGCCCGGCACGGTGGCGCATTCGTCGAGCATCTTTGCCACGCTGGCATAGGAGCCCACGAGCGTGCCCATGTTGAAGTTGATCGCGCCCTCGGGCGCGGAGATGCGCTTGGCCGTGCCACCGTCGTCGGCGTTGGGATCGGCGTCAGCCTGGCCCGACATCCAGGCCATCGCGCCGAGGTCGGCCCCCTCGTTGTAGAGCTGCCACTTGGCCATCGCCTTCTCGTCGGTCTCGTCGGCGATCACCATCATCAGCACGTAGTTGCCGACGTCGCGGCCGGTCTTCGCCGCCGCCTCGACCATCATCTGGTTGGTCGGCGCATGCGCCGTCGGCGTGTTCACGCCCTTGCCCAGGGTGAAGTTGTAGTTGCAGTAGGTCGCCCCGAACTCCATGCCGCGCGGGCTCTGCCCGGCACTGACGATCTTGATCGGCTCCTTCGGACGCGGCGAGAGCTTGCAATCCGACATCTGGAAGTACTTGCCCTTGAAGTCGGACGTGCCTGTCTCCCAGAGTTCCTTCATCACCGTCACGAACTCGGTCGAGTAGTCGTAGCGATAGCCGAAGTACTTCTCACCCGGCCACAGGCCCATCTGCTCGTATTCGTCCTTGGCCCAGCCCGACACGATGTTGACGCCGAAGCGGCCGTGCGAGATCGAATCGATGGTCGAAGCCATGCGCGCGACGATGGCGGGCGGGATGGTGAGCACCGCCACCGAGGCATAGAGCCGGATGCGGTCTGTCACCGCCGCGAGGCCAGCCATCAGGGTGAACGATTCGAGATTGTGGTCCCAGAACTCGCTCTCGCCGCCGAAGCCGCGCAGCTTGATCATCGACAGGGCGAAATCGAGCCCGTAGCCCTCGGCCTTCTGCACGATCTGCCGGTTGAGATCGAAGCTCGGCATGTATTGCGGCGACGTGGTAGAGATCAGCCAGCCATTGTTTCCGATCGGAATGAACACGCCGATGTCCATGGAGCCCTCCTTGAGTATGGGCTCCCGGCAGCAAGCGGCATGCCAGCCTAGCGGTCGGAAATGCGCCTCTTGAGTTCTGAATCGTGCAAGGTCGTGTCTTGGCCCGGCGGCGCGATGCGCACGGCATCCTCCAGGGTCATGGTCTGGCGCCATTCCTCGGACGGCCGGGCGCGGTCGTCGGAGCCGATCTGGTCGACGCCCCAGTAGAGTTCGAGATGGTGGCCGTCGGGATCGAGGAACTCGACCGAGACCTGGCAGCCGGCGCGGCGGCGGCCCTGGTAGACGATCTCGACGCCGTGCGCCTTGAGATGATCGCGGGCGCGAAACACCTCGTCCAGTGTGGCCAACTCGAAGGCCAGGTGATGCAAGGTGCGCGCTTGGGCATCCGTGGCCGGCGCGCCGCCGACCAACGCCAGGCAATGATGGTCGCCGTTGGAGCGCAGGAACACCATGCCGCCCGGCATCATGGTGCCGGGATAGACGTCCGACACCTTGAAGCCCAGCACCTCGGTGTAGAAGCGCCGCGACCTGTCGAGGTCGACGACGTTCACAACCGCATGGCCGAGCTTCTGGACCTTGAAGGGCAAACCCTGGGGCATAACGGCTACCTTTCCGTGCGAGGCTCGGTCATCATGCGCCCAACGAACCGAAAGGGGAACGAGCGCATGGCGAAATCGCCCAACAGACTGTCGGCGAGCGAAGCGGTCCTGCGCATGTCGCAGAAGCGCCTGAAGGCGCGCGACCTCGTCGAAGCCTGCCTCGATCGCATCGAGCTGCGCGAAGGCCAGGTCCACGCCTGGGAGGCGCTCGACGCAGACGGCGCCCGCAAGCGCGCCGACATGCTCGACAAGCGCGCCAGGCCGGTGGGACCGCTGCACGGCATCCCGCTCGCGGTGAAAGACATCATCTCGACGAAGACCATGCCGACCACCTGCGGCTCGCCGATCTACCGCGACCATGTCGCGGGCCGTGACGCCGCCTGCGTGACGCAGCTCGTGAACGCCGGCGCCATCGTGCTCGGCAAGTCGGTGACGACGGAATTCGCCGGCGCCCATGCCGGCAAGACGCACAATCCGCACAACCTGCGCCATACGCCGGCCGGCTCCTCCTCGGGCTCGGCAGCGGCGGTCGCCGATACGATGGTGCCCATCGGGTACGGCACGCAGACCTCGGGCTCGGTGATCCGTCCCGGCGCCTTCAACGGTGTCGTTGCCTACAAGGGCACCTACGGCTGGGCCGACACGACGGGCATCAAGACCTATGCCAAGAGCCTCGACACGCTGGGCTTCTTCACCCGCACGGCCAACGACCTCGCGCTGATCCGCGCCGCCTACGGCCATGCCCCGGCCGATCCGCCCCTGCACGCGCCGCGTATTGGCTTCTGCCGCACGCTGTGGTGGGACCAGGCCGAGCCGTACAACAGGAAGAACATCGAGGTCGCCGCCCGCACCTTGCGGGCCGGCGGTGCCAAGGTGCGCGAATGGGAAATGCCCGAGAGCTGGGGGCCGCTCATCACCGCGCACAACCGGGTGATGACCAAAGAGGCGACCCACCATTACGGGCCGGAACGCGCCCGCTTCCCCAACCTCCTGTCACCCAGTCTGATGGCAAGCCTCGAAGTGGGCGACAGCGTCACCCGGACCCAGCTCGCCGATGCCAGGAAGCGCAAGCAGCGGGCGCTGGCCGATCTCGCCCAGGTGTGGGAACGCTTCGACTTCCTGCTGGCGCCGGCCGCCCGCGGCGAAGCACCGGCGGGTCTCGGCTACACCGGCGATCCGATCTTCAACCGCTTCTGGACCCTTTTGGGCACACCCTGCATTGCCCTGCCCTTCAATGCCGGACCGTTCGGCCTGCCGCTGTCGGTGCAGTTGATCGCGCCGCTGCGCGACGACGACCAGCTGATCGCCTGGGCCCGCTGGGTGGAGGCCCGCCTCTCGTGAAGCTCGGACTGATCGGCTACGGCGCGATCGGCAAGCATGTCGAAGCCGCCGGCCTCGAGAATATCGAACTGGTCTCCGTCCTGGTGCGCCGGCCGCGACAGGAAGGTGTGCTGACGCACGAGCCCGACCGGTTCTTCGCCCATGACTTCGATGCGGTGGCCGAATGCGCCGGGCACGAAGCGGTTCGCGCGCACGGACAACGCGTGCTGGAGAGGGGCGCGGACTTCCTCGTGACCTCCGTCGGCGCCTTCACCGACACGGCGCTGTTCGACCGGCTGCTGGCGGCCGCGAAGGCCAACGGCGCGCGACTGATCCTCCCCTCGGGCGGCATCGGCGCGCTCGACATCCTGAGCAGCGCCGCGGTCGGTGGGCTGGACAGCGTCACCGTCACGGTGCGCAAGGATCCCTCGGCCTGGAAAGGCACAATTGCCGAAACGCTGGTCGATCTCGACGGGCTGAAAGCGCCGCACACCGTGTTCGACGGCCCGGTGCGCGAGGGCGCGCGGCTCTATCCGCAGAACGTGAACATCTCGGCCGCCGCCGCGATCGCCGGCCTCGGCCTGGACAAGACGCGTGTCGTCATCGTGGCCGATCCGACCATCACGACGCACATCGTCGAACTGGAAGCCAAAGGCGCCTTCGGCCGCTTCAGCTTCATGGAGGACGTGACCATCAGCGAGGAGAACCGCAAGACCGGCAAGCTGGTCGCCATGGCCATGGTGAAGTCGGTCCGCCAACTCGCGTCGACGCTCGTGGTCGCCGCGTAGGGAAAACCACCGTGATGTCATCCTGAGCGCAGCGAAGGATCTCGCGCCCGACCAGGAATCGGCTATCGCCAACTGTGTCTGGCCGCTCGGTGAGGTCCTTCGCTGCGCTCAGGACGACAAGGGAGAATCAAAATGGACGAATTCGACTATGTCATCGTCGGTGCCGGCGCGGCGGGCTGCGTGCTGGCCAATCGCCTCTCGGCCTCGGGAAAGCACACGGTCGCGGTGATCGAGGCTGGCGGCAAGGACAACCATATTTGGATCAAGGTACCAGCCGGCTTCAACAAGACGGTCTACAACGACAATCTCAACTGGGGCTACGAGACCGCGGCCGGCCCGCACATCGACGGCCGGAAGATAAGATTTCCGCGCGGGAAAGTGCTGGGCGGATCCGGCTCGATCAACGGCCATCTCTATGTCCGCGGCCAGTCGGCCGACTACGACACCTGGGCACAGCTCGGCTGCCGCGGCTGGTCGTGGGACGACCTGCTCCCCTACTTCAAGCGCGCCGAGAGCCGCGCCGGCGGCAGCGACGAGGTGCGCGGCCGTTCGGGCCCGCTCAGCATCGAGGACCAGGGCGATCCGCATGACCTGTCCGATGCCTTCATGGCGGCCAACGAGGCGCTCGGGCTGAAGCGCTCGCCCGACTACAATGGCGGCGATCAGGAAGGCACGATGCTCTATCAGCAGATGATGAAGCGCGGCCGGCGCTGGAGCCCTGTCGATGCCTATCTGCGGCCCGCCATGAGCCGGCAGAACCTGAAGGTGATCACCCGCGCGCTGGTCGAGCGGATCGACCTCGAAGGCAAGAGGGCCGTCGGCGTCACCTATCGCCAGGGCGGGCAGAGCAGGACGATCCGCGCGCGTCGCGACGTGATCCTGAGCGGCGGCGCCATCAACACGCCGCAGCTCCTGCAAATCTCCGGCATCGGCAACCCCGAGGACCTCGCCGCCATCGGCGTCGCGGCGAAGCACGCGCTGCCCGGTGTCGGCCGCAACCTGCGCGACCACTATGCCGTGCGCGTCTCGGCGCTGGTGAAGGGTGCGGGCTCGCTGAACGAACGCAGCCAGGGCCTGCGGCTGGTCGGGGAAGTGATCCGCTACGCCTTCACGCGCAAGGGCCTGCTGGCCGCGAGCCCCAGCCATGCCGGCGGCTACTTCAAGACGCGGCCGGGCCTCGAGACGCCGGACATGCAGCTCTATTTCGCGCCGGCCAGCTACGCGCCCGGCAGCTACGGCACCTCGGTGCTGGATTCGGTGCCCGGCATGACGCTCGGCTGCTCGCAGCTGCGGCCCGAGAGCGTCGGCCATGTAAAGGCGTTGAGCGCCGATCCCGCGGCCAAGCCCGAGATCCAGCCCAATTATCTGGCGGTCCAGCACGATCGCGACGCGCTGCTGGCGGCGATGAAATATCTCCGCAAGCTGATCAACACCTCGCCGCTCAGGGAGCATGTGATCGAGGAGAACCTGCCAGGCCCCGCCGTGCAGACCGACGAACAGTGGATGGCCCATGCCCGCGCCACCGGCTCGACGACCTATCACCCGGTCGGCACGGCCAAGCTCGGCACCGACCCGATGGCCGTGGTCGATCCGCTGAGCATGCGCGTGATCGGGTTGGAGGGGCTGCGGGTCGCCGATGCCTCCTGCATGCCGACGATGGTCTCCGGCAACACCTACGCCGCGACCAACGCCATAGCGGAGAAGGCGTCGGACCTGATTCCGGCGACTTAAGGGTCAGACGTAGCCCGGTCCCTCGATGACCGGGTGGGCGATCAGGAAGTTCTCGTCGATCTCGACGCCGATGCCGGGCTTGTCGAGCGGGCGGACGTTACCGTCCTTGCCGATCTCCCACGGCGCGCTGCCCAGCTCGTCGCGGAACTTGTTGGCCACCGAGAGATCGGCCTCGAAGTAGCCGCCATTGTCGATCGACGCCAGGAAATGGATCGACACGGCGTGATTGAGGCCGGTCATCGAGCTGTGCGGATGGATCGGCAGCTTCCACATCGAGGCAGCGGCGGCGATGCGCTGCACCTCGGTGATGCCGCCGCTCTTCGACAGGTCGGGCTGCAGGATCGAGATGTTGCCGTCCTCAATGATGCGATGGAACTCGAAGCGCGTGTAGTGGTTCTCGCCGGCCGCCAGCGGCGTCACGCCCCAGCCCTTGGCCATCGCATAGGAGCGGTGGTCGTGCGCCGGGAATGGCTCCTCCAGCCAGGCGATTCCGAGTTCGTCCATCGCCGGCATCACGCGCCGCACATCCTCGACCGTGTAGCCGGTGTTGGCGTCGGTCAGCAGCACCATGTCGTCCCCGAAGCGCTTGCGCACCGCCGTCATGCGCGCGACGTCGTTCTTCACGCTGTCGCCGACCCTGAGCTTCAGCGCCTTGTAGCCCGCCGCGACCATGGGCTCGGCCTCATCGGCCAGCGACTCGGGCGCCTGGTAGCCCAGCGAAATGCCGCCGGCATAGGCCGGCACCGGTCTGTTGGAGCCGCCTAAAAGCTTGTAGAGCGGCCAGCCGACGGCCTTGCCCTTGATGTCCCACAACGCCTGGTCGAGACCGCTCATTGCCATGGCGGTGGCGGCGCCCATGCCGTGGCTGCCGAGCTGGAACTTGTAGATCTTCGCCCAGATGCCGACCGTGTCGGTGGCGTCCATGCCGACCACGAAGCCCTTGAGGGTCGTGTTGATCAGATGGCCGATGCTGCCCGGTGAGCGCGCATGATGGCTCTCGCCCCAGCCCACGATCCCGTCCTCGGTCGTCACCTTGACCATCACGCAGTCGCGCTTGGTCATGGTGCCGATGCCGAGCGACACCTGCAGCTCCTTCGGCACGCGGTAGCTGGTCGGGTAGGCCTTTACGTCGACGATTTTCATGAATGTCCTCCCCGCTGGGGGCGCGCCACTCCAGTGGCGCGTCCTCGCTTGCTGAGAAACATCACGCGCCACTGGAGTGGCGCGCCCCCAGCCTAAGCCACCTTGTATTTCTTCAGGACCTCGCGATCGATCTCGATGCCGAGGCCCGGTCCCGTCGGGACCGCCACGATGCCCTTCTTCTGCTCGATCGGCTCCTGCGCCAGGTGGTCGCGCAGCGGGTTCGGGGTCTGCTCGAACTCGAGCATCGGCGGCATCGGGCGGAAGGCCGGCGGCTGGTCGGGCAGCGCCGCGAGGAACTGCACCGTGGCGGCGAGGCCGATCGCCGAGCCCCAGGCATGCGGCACGCATTCTACACCGAAGGCCGAAGCCAGGGTCGCGATCTTGCGGCACTCGGAGAAGCCGCCGGCCGCGCAGAGGTCGGGCTGCACGATGTCCATCGCCTTCTTCGCGATGACGTCGCGGAAACCCCAGCGGGTGAAATCGTTCTCGCCACCGGCCACCGCCATGTCGAGCGCGCGCGTGACCTCGATATACCCGTCATGATCCTCGGGGCTGATCGGTTCCTCGAACCACAATATGTCCTGGTCTTCCAGCATGCGGCCGAGCTTGATGGCGTTGGGCACCGAGAAGCAGTGGTTGGCGTCGACCGCCAGCTTCACGTCCGGACCGATCGCCTCGCGCACTGCCGTGACCCGCCGGGCGTCGAGCTTCAGGTCGCCAAGGCCGATCTTCATCTTGATCGCCTGGAAGCCGTCATTCTTGAACTCCAGCGCCTCCTCGACCGCCTCGTCGATCAGCCGGTTCATGTCGATGAAGTAGAGCCCGGTCGCGTAGGCAATGACCTCGCTGCGATAGGCGCCGCCGATCAGCTTGTGGACCGGCTTGCCGACGGCGCGGCCCATAATGTCCCACAGCGCGATGTCGATGCCCGAGATGGCCGAGATCGCCATGCCGGTCGTGCCGTAATCCTTGATCCTGTTGTAGAGATCTTCCCAGATCGCCTCGACGTCGAACGGGTCCTTGCCGACCACGCGCGCCTTGAACTGCGTCTCGACGAAGGTCTTGGCGACGGCCGCCGGCCCATAGCATTCCCCCCACCCCGTGATGCCTTCGTCCGTCGAGATCTCGACCAGACAGGTCGAGCGCGTCCCATAGACCCATCCGCGCGCCGAGACGAACGGCTTGTCGACCTTGCAGCTCAGGATGTGGCAGACGACGTCGGTTATCTTCACTTTTCTTTCCTCCCAGACTCGGCGTCATCACTCTTGAGCAGGAAGCGGGAATCAGCAAGCGGCCAAACCCGGCAATCACGCTTCCAACTGGTGAAGGCGCGCCGTCGGACAGACACGCAAGGCGATTTCAGCCAGGTGGCGATGATGGGTGAGATAGATCACCTGTCCCACTCCGGCCATTTCCGCGAACAGGCGAAAGGCCTCTTCCGCGCGGAAATCGTCGAACGACTCCATGATGTCGTCGGCGACGAAGGGCACCGACGGGCGTGACCGGGCGAACTCGTGGTAGCCGGCAACACGGAGCGCCAGGTAGAGCTGGAAGCGAGCGCCTCTCGACAGCTCCATCGCCGTCTTCGAGCGGCCGTCCGCGCCAACAGCGATCAGCGTCTCGCCGTCCTTGTCCGGCTGCGTGGCGAGGCCCTCATAGGTCCCGCGGCTGATCGTCCTGAACGCATCCGACGCGCGCGCCATCATCGAGCTGCGGTGCTGCTCGCGATAGGCCCGCAGGGCGTGCTCGGCAGCGGCAGACCCCAGCCTCAGCCTCAGGTAATGCAACGCCTTGTCCTCGACATCGAGCTGCGTCGTCCGC
>JAGNNA010000210.1 GCA_017990895.1 Reyranella sp. | reverse complement strand
GCCGGTGCCACAGCGCCGTGTCGTAAAGGTCCTCGGTTGCGGAGCCCGAGATGCCGGCATTGATGACCAGGACGTTGAGGCCGCCATGGGCCGCGACCGTCCGGTCGATGGCGGCCTGCCATTGATCTTCCTTCGTGACGTCGAGATGCACATAGCTGGCCGCGCCGCCGGCCTTCCGAATCTCCTCGGCGACCGCCTCGCCGTCGCTGTCGAGCACGTCGGCCACCACCACGGCCCGGGCGCCCTCGCGGGCAAAAAGACGCACGGTGGCTGCACCCATCCCGCTCGCCGCGCCGGTCACCAGCGCGACCTTGTCCTTCATCCTCATGCTCTGGTCCCTCAGGCGAGTTTGAGGCCGATGATGCCGGCCACGATGAGGCCGATCGACACGATCCGGATCGCCGACACGGTGTCGCCGAAGGCCAGGATGCCGACGGTGAAGGCCCCAACGGCGCCGATGCCCGTCCAGATCGCATAAGCAGTGCCCATCGGGATGGTGCGTTGTGCCCACATAAGCAGCGCGCCGCTCACGACGATGGCAACCGCGGCGAAAACCAGCCATCCCGGCCGGACGCCCTCATCCGACCAGCCGAGCTTCAGGCCCACCGGCCAGCCGATTTCGCAGAGTCCCGCCAGGAAAAGAGATATCCAAGCCATTCAGTGTCTCCCCCCGGAGCAAGTGCTGTCGTTGACTGCAGCGTTACAGCCTGTAACGATTGAGGATTGCACGCATCTTGCAGCATAGCGAGGGCGGCATTGGGATGGGCACCGATCTTGGGAGTGTTGAAATGAAGGAACGTGAACTGCGCGGCCTCATCGGGAAGGTGAAGGCGGGCAAGTTGTCGCGACGTGGATTCGTGCAGGCGATGATGGCCGTGGGCATCGGCGCGCCGGCCGCGAGCCAGATCCTCCTGTCGTCGGGCGTGGCGATGGCGCAGAGCCCCTCGACCTACAAGCCGACCAAGCGGGGCGGCGGCGGTCCTCTCAAGCTCCTGTGGTGGCAGGGCCCGACCCTGCTCAATCCGCATTTCGCGGTGGGCACCAAGGACCAGGACGGTTCGCGCCTGTTCTACGAGCCGCTGGCAGCGTGGGATCCGGACGGCAACCTCAAGCCCAAGCTCGCGGCCGAGATCCCGACCAAGGAAAATGGCGGCCTTGCCGCCGACGGCATGTCGGTGACCTGGAAGCTGAAGCAGGGTGTCACCTGGCATGACGGCAAGCCGTTCACGGCCGACGACGTCGTGTTCAACTGGGAGTACGCCAAGGATCCGGCGACGGCGGCCTATACCATCGCGTCCTACCAGGACGTCATGGTCGAGAAGGTCGACCAGTACACCGTCCGGGTGAAGTTCAAGAAGGCGACCCCGTTCTGGGCCGATGCCTTCGTCGGAACACGCGGCATGCTGATCCCGAAGCACCTGTTCGCCGACTACATCGGCGCCAAGTCGCGCGATGCACCCACCAACCTCAAGCCGGTCGGCACCGGCCCCTACATGTTCAAGGACTTCAAGCCGGGCGATCTGGTGACGGGCGTCATGAACCCGAACTATCACCAGGCCAACAAGCCCTATTTCGACACGGTCGAGATGAAGGGCGGCGGCGATGCCGTCTCGGCGGCGCGCGCGGTGCTGCAGACCGGCGAGTTCGATTTCGCCTGGAACCTGCAGGTCGAGGACGA
The DNA here is from genome assembly GCA_017990895.1 of Reyranella sp. Classification (GTDB taxonomy): domain Bacteria; phylum Pseudomonadota; class Alphaproteobacteria; order Reyranellales; family Reyranellaceae; genus Reyranella. The sequence continues at coordinate 7,253 of JAGNNA010000210.1, read as the reverse complement.
GATCCTCACGCGCCTGGAAAAGGGTGGCAAGGGCAAGGTCTCGATCACGCCCGGCGGCAACATCGAGTTCTTCCTGATGAACACGACCGACCCGTGGACGGAAGTCGACGGCGAGCGGTCCAGCCTGAAGACCAAGCACCCGACGCTGAGCGACCCCGAGGTCCGCAAGGCACTGGCGCTGCTGGTCGACAACAAGTCGATCCAGGATCACATCTACGGCCGCACCGGCCCGGCGACGCGCAACTTCCTGTACGGTCCGTCGCGCTTCGATTCCAAGAACAACCCGATCGAGTTCAACGTCGACAAGGCCAACGACATCCTCGAGAAGGCCGGCTGGAAGAAGGGCTCCGACGGCATCCGCGCCAAGGACGGCAAGAAGCTCAAGTTCGTCTACCAGACCTCGATCAACCAGCCGCGTCAGAAGACGCAGGCGATCATCAAGCAGGCGGCCCAAAAGGCGGGCATCGACATCGAACTCAAGTCGGTGACGGCTTCGGTGTTCTTCTCGTCGGACGTGGCCAATCCGGACACCTACACGAAGTTCTACACTGACCTCGAGATGTACACGACCACCATGGGCCAGCCCGATCCGGGCACGCATATGCTGCAGTTCGTCTCGTGGGAGGCCGCCAGCAAGGAAAACAAGTGGCAGGGCCGTAATGTCACCCGCTGGCAGAGCCCCGAGGCCGACAAGCTCTACCGCGAGACCGAGGCGGAGCTTGATCCCGTCAAGCGCGCCGCCTCGTTCATCAAGTTGAACGACCTCGCCGTCCAGAACCAGATCGTGATGGGCATCGTGCAGCGCCCCACGGTCTCAGCCCAGACGGCGAAGCTCAACTGCCAGATCAGCGGCTGGGACAACAATACCTCGGACCTCAGCGACTGGTTCAAGGACGCCTGAGTGCGATCAGCCCTCCCCGCTGCGTGCGGGGAGGGCCTTCTTTTTGCAGGTCCATCGCGTGAGCAGGCAGTACGTAATCCGGAAGCTCCTGATCATGATCCCGAGTCTGCTCGGGATCAGCGTCGTGCTTTTCTCCCTTCTGGCCCTGGCGCCGGGAGATCCTTTCGACGAACTGGCGACCAACCCGGCGGTGCCGCCCGAAGTGCGCGCCGCGTTGCGTGCCAAGTTCGGTCTCGATGACCCGATCTGGATGCGCTACTGGCACTGGCTGATCGCCCTGCTGCAGGGCGACTGGGGTTTCTCCTTCGTCAGCCGCATGGACGTGAGTACCCTGATCATGCAGCGCCTGCCGGTGACCCTGATCGTCATCGGCGCCTCGCAGATCCTGGCCATCGCGATCGCTATCCCGGTGGGCGTCCTGGCCGCGACCCGGCCCTATTCGCTGTTCGACCAGATCGCCAACACCTTCGCGTTCATCGGCTTCTCGCTGCCGACCTTCTTCACCGGCCTGGTGCTGATCCTGGTCTTTTCCATCCAGCTCGACTGGCTGCCCTTCGTCTATCGCGCGGACATCAGCGCGACCGGCTGGGCGTTCTACTGGGAGCACATCAAGCAGTCGATCATGCCGGTGACGGTGCTCGGCCTGTTCCAGGGCGCGGCGCTGGTGCGCTTCGTGCGGTCCTCGGTGCTCGACGTCATCCGCCTCGACTACGTCACCACGGCGCGGTCGAAGGGCATCGGCGAGCGCAAGGTCATCACCCGCCATGTCGTGCGCACGGCCCTGATCCCGGTGGTGACGCTGGTCGCGCTGCAGATGCCCATCGTTTTCAGCGGCGCCATCGTCACCGAGCAGATCTTCCGCGTGCCCGGCATCGGCTCGCTGCTGATCTCCTCGATGCTCGCCAACGACACCCCTGTCGTCATGGGTGTCACCTTCGTCTCGGCCTGCCTGGTCGTCATCTTCAACCTCATCGCAGATATCCTTTATGGCTGGCTCGACCCCCGCATCGCTTTCCGCTAGCGCTCCCGGCGGGGCACCCGCCGCGCGCAAGGCGCAGGGCTTCTCGCCCTGGCAGGAGGCCTGGCGGCGCTTCCGGCGCCACAGGATGGCGCTATTCTCGGCCTTCGCCTTGGCCGTGATCCTGTTCGCCGTGCTGGCCGGTCCGTTCATCTGGCGCGTGCCGATCAATGAGATCGACTTCGCCGCCAAGCTGCAGGGACCGTCCTGGGCCCATCCGCTGGGCACCGACGACCTCGGACAGGACCTGCTGTCGCGGCTGATCTATGGCGGCCGCATCTCGATCGCGGTCGGCTTCGCGGCGATGGTCGTCGCCATCTTCTTCGGCGTTCTGGTCGGCGCCATCGCCGGCATGTCGAGCGGCCGGGTCGATGCGGCGCTGATGTGGGTCACCGACCTCTTCCTGTCGCTGCCGCAGCTGCCGCTGCTGCTGCTGGTGATCTACCTGTTCCGCGAACCGGTGAAGGGCGTGCTGGGCGTCGAGGGCGGCGCCTTCGTGCTGATCGTCGCGGTCATCGGCGGCACGCGCTGGATGTCCGCCGCGCGGCTGGTGCGGGCGCAGTTCCTCTCCCTGCGCGAAAAGGAGTTCGTCGAGGCCGCCCGGGCGCTCGGGGCCTCGCGTCTGCGCCAGGTGACGCAGCATATCCTGCCCAATGCCCTGGGCCCCGTGATCGTGGTCGCGACCATCGATGTCGCCGCCGCCATCATTGCCGAGTCGACGCTGTCGTTCCTCGGCCTCGGCTTCCCGTCCGACGTGCCGACCTGGGGCAGCGTGCTGCGCGACGCCAAGGACTATCTCGACATCGCGCCGCACTGGGCCCTGTTCCCCGGCGCCCTCATCTTCGTCACGGTGCTGGCGATCAACTTCATCGGCGACGGACTGCGCGACGCGCTCGATCCGCGGCGTGTTCTCTAGGGCTGGTGTAGCGTGGCCGAACCTCTGCTGGACATTCGCGGACTCAAGACCTGGTTCAAGACCGACGACGGCATGGTGCGTGCTGTCGACGGCGTCGACCTGCATATCGACCGAGGCGAGACGCTGGGCGTCGTGGGCGAGTCGGGCTGCGGCAAGACCGTCACCGCCCGCTCGGTGCTGAAGCTGATCGACATGCCGCCCGGCCGCTTCGAGGCCGGGCAGATACTGTGGCAGGGAAGGGACCTGATCCCGCTTTCCATGGAGGAGATGGACAAGATCCGCGCCAAGGAGATCGCCATCATCTTCCAGGAGCCGATGACCTCGCTCAACCCAGTCTACACGGTGGGCGACCAGATCGCCGAGGTGATCGCGCTGCACCAGAAGCTGTCGCGCAAGCAGGCGATCGCCGGTGCCGCGGAGATGCTTCGGCTGGTCAACATTCCCAATCCCCAGCGCCGTGTGCACGACTATCCGCACCAGTTCTCCGGCGGCATGCGTCAGCGGGTGATGATCGCCATGGCGCTGTCCTGCCAGCCCAGGCTGTTGATCGCCGACGAGCCGACGACCGCCCTCGACGTCACCATCCAGGCGCAGATCCTGGAGCTGATGCAGGAGATGAAGGAGCGCTTCGGCATGGCGATCATGCTGATCACCCACGCGATGGGCGTCGTCGCCGAGACCTGCCAGAGGGTGACGGTGATGTACGCCGGCAACGTCGTCGAGGAGGCGTCGGTCGAGGCGCTGTTCGGCGATCCACGCCATCCCTACACGCAAGGGCTCATCCGCTCCATCCCGCGCGTCGACCGCTCGGCCGAGAAGAAGCAGCGGCTCGAGGCCATCGCCGGCACGGTGCCGAACCTGCTCGAGCCGCCGCCGGGATGCCGCTTCGCCGCGCGCTGCAAGTTCGCCATGGATGTCTGCACCCAGGGTCTTCCGCCGCTCAAGGAAGTCGGGCCCGGCCACTATGTGAGGTGCGTGCTGTGAGCGCGGTAACCGCCAAGCCGCTTCTCTCGGTCCGCGACCTGCGCAAGCATTTCGCCATTCGTGGTGGGATCATCTCGCGCGTGGTCGACAAGGTCCATGCCGTCGACGGCGTCAGCTTCGACATCGAGGCCGGCGAGACGCTGGGCGTCGTGGGTGAGTCGGGCTGCGGCAAGTCGACGACCGGCCGCTGCATCCTGCGCCTGATCGAGCCGAGCTCCGGCGAGGTCTGGTTCCAGGGCGCCGACGTCATGAAGATGGATCATAGCGCGCTGCAGGCGATGCGGCGCGACATGCAGATCATCTTCCAGGATCCCTATGCGTCGCTCAACCCGCGCCTCACGATCGGCGCCATCATCGGCGAGGCGCTGATCATCCACAAACTGGTGAAGTCGCGCCAGGCGATGGAAGACCGCGTCGTGCAGTTGCTCGAAACGGTGGGGCTGCGGCCCGACCACATGCGGCGCTTCCCGCACGAATTCTCCGGCGGCCAGCGCCAGCGCATCGGCATCGCCCGCGCGCTCGCGGTCGAGCCCAAGCTGCTGATCTGCGACGAGCCGGTCTCGGCGCTCGACGTGTCGATCCAGGCGCAGGTCATCAACCTGCTCGAAGACCTCCAGGAGCAATTCGGCCTCACCTACCTGTTCATCGCCCACGATCTCAGCGTGGTGGAGCACATCTCGACCCGCATCGCGGTGATGTATCTCGGCCGCGTGGTGGAGATCGCGCCGGCGGCGGAACTCTACGACACGCCGATCCATCCCTATTCGGAAGCGCTGCTGTCTGCGGTGCCGATCCCCGACCCGACGATCAAGCGCAAGCGCATCATGCTGGAAGGCGACGTGCCCAATCCGATCCGCCCGCCCTCGGGCTGCCACTTCCACACCCGCTGCCCGATCGCACGCCCCGACTGCAGCCAGCGCTCTCCGGTCCTCGAAGAGAAGCGCCCGGGTCATTGGGCGGCGTGCCATTATAGAGAATAGCGCTGGGGGCGCGCCACTCCAGCAATGATCCTTGCTGATCCCTTTCGCGGCATAGGGGCGGCGGCTACAAGTCAGCCCCCCCAACGGCTGAGGATCACATGTCAGAGGACAGCAAGAAGGCGGCGAGTGCGATCCTCACCGAGAATGAGGAAGCGCTCTTCCAGATCATGAAGATCGTCATCGCGACCGTCGCAGCGAGCGACCCGGTCAAGGGCAAGCAGCTGGACGAACAACTCACCTATCTGAAGAACGCCTTCTACTCGAACGGGAAGAAGAAGGCGGCGATCATGGCCGAATCGATCCGAATTGCGGCCTTTGCCTCCAGTCGCGATGCCGCTCGTTTGGCAGGCTTGCGAGGAAGCCCGAAGGGAAACCCGTAGTACGCACCATTGGTGCCCCCGGCCGGACTCGAACCGGCACGATCCTTTCGGATCAAGCGATTTTAAGTCGCTGGCGTCTACCAATTCCGCCACGGGGGCCCCGCGGGGGCGACCATAGTCAGGGTCGATTCCCGTGTCATCCCGCTCAGGCGTCGTCGGGCACGGAGAAGCGGGCAGGTGAGAGCGAGGCTTCCGTGACGCCGAGATCGGCGACCTCGGCGGGGAGCGGCTTGCCGAGCGCCAGGGCAGCGGCGAGCTGGCCGGCGGCGTAGCCGGTCTGGATACCGTAGCCGCCCTGGCCGGCGAGCCAGAAGAAGCCCTCGATCTTGGGGTCGTAGCCCGCGACCAGGTTCTTGTCGTGCACGAAGCTGCGCAGGCCGGCCCACTTGTTCTTGATGCGGCGGATCTGCAGCGTGCTCGCGGTCTCGATGCGGTCGACGGCGGTGGCGACGTCGATCTCCTCGGGCTGGGCGTCGCAGGGCGCCGAGGGCGTCTCGTCGGCGAGCGAGCCCAGGAACTGACCGACCTCGGGCTTGAAGTAGAAGCTCTCGTCGAAGTCGATCATCATCGGCAGCGGGGCGAGGTCGAGCCCCTGCGGCGCGTCGAAGGTAAAGGCGGTGCGCCGCTTCGGCACCAGCCCGATCGGCACGCAGCCGGCGAGGCCGCCCAGCACGTCGGCCCAGGCGCCGGCCGCATCGATGATGTTGGCCGCGCGCACCGTTTCGCCGTCGCGCAGGGTCACGTTCCAAAGCCCGTCGAGGCGGGCGAGACCGATGACTTCTGCATTGAGCCGCAGCACCGCGCCGGCGGCGCGCGCGCCCTTCAGGAAGCCGCCGTGGATAGAGGCTACATCCATGTCGTCGGCTTCCGGCTCGAACACGGCCCCGCCGCCGACGGCTTCCGGCTTTACGATCGGCAGGCGGCGCAGCACCTCTTCCGGCTCCAGCCAGCGGACCGAAGGCACGAGGCGTGCGTAATCCGCCGCGGCGGCCTTCACGGCGGTTTCCTGCCCGGCATGGCCCGCGACCAGCGCACCGCGCGGCGTCAGCAGGGGATGATCGGCGAAGCCCGCCGGCGGGTTGCGGTAGAATCGGCCCGAGGCCACGGTGATGGCGCGGATCTGGGCGCTGCCGTAGGTCTCCGAGTGCAACGCCGCGGAGCGCCCCGTCGTGTGATAGGCGGGCACGTTCTCGCGCTCGAGGATGATCACTTTCGCATGGGGCGCGAGGTGATAGGCGACGGAGACGCCGGCGATGCCGGCGCCGACGATGGCGAAATCGAAATCCTGCATGGGCGGCACATTGCAAGGTCGATGCCGCGCCTGCAATAGTCGCGCGCGAGGAAACGAAGCCCATGAACATCACCCATCTGCTGCAGGGCTCCGCGCAGGAGTTCCGAGACCTGCCCGCGCTGGCGCGCGGAACGTCGCCGCATCTCACCTATCGGGAGCTGTGGCGGAAGGTGTCGGTGATGAGCACGCATCTCGCGGCGAGGTTCGGCCTCGTGCGCGGCGACCGTGTGGCCTTCGCCATGGCCAACTGCGTCGAATCGATCGAGGTCATGTACGCGATCTGGCATGCCGGCCTCTGCGCCGTGCCGATGAACGCCAAGCTGCATGCCCGGGAGTTCGCCTTCATCCTTGAGAATTCCGGCGCGAAGCTCTGTTTCGTGACGCCCGACCTCGCCGACACGATCGCCGAGGCCGCGCGGGAGGCACCGGCGCTGAAGGAGATCGTCGACGTCACGACGCGCTCTTATACGTTCATGGCGGTGGGCGATCCGAGCCCGATCGCCGATGCCGAACCCACGGACCTGGCCTGGCTGTTCTATACGTCTGGCACCACCGGCCGGCCCAAGGGAGCCATGCTCACGCATCGTAATCTGCTGGCGATGACGCTCAACTATTATGCCGATGTCGACCGGCCGCCGCCGGGCGGCTCGATCGTGCATGCTGCCCCGATCAGCCATGGCTCGGGCCTGTGGAACTTCCCGATGCTGGCGCGTGGCTCGGTGCAGGTCTTTCCCGAGAGCGGCAAGTACGAGGTGCCCGAAACCGTCGAGCTGATGAACCGCG
>JAGNNA010000209.1 GCA_017990895.1 Reyranella sp. | reverse complement strand
ATCTGGCCGGTGTCGATGATGTTGGTCAGGCCGAAGGCCAGGTTGTTGCCGACCCGCTCGGGGATCAGCAGAGTCTGGGGATCCTCGACCCGGATGAAGCCCGGCTCGTCGCCCTTGGGCGAGACTCCCACGGTGCCGTCCGCCGACGTGGTGCCGACCAGGGCAAAGGGACAGCGCTTCAGGAACTCGATCGACTGCTCGTCCAGTGCATCCAGGATCTTGACCCGTGTGGCCGGCCGCGGCTCGGCGATGATGCGCCGCAGCTCTTCCTTCGTGCCGATGCGAGCCATGAGACAACTCCTTCAAGACGCGTGGGCGGCAAACATCCGCCACTTGCGAACGACTTGCAACCTTGAGCGCGGTGAGGACTTCAAGGATCCCTCGCTGCGCTCGGAATGACACTGATGGTGGAATCGGCGCACTGCGCCACTACAAGAAACGGTGTCATCCCGAACGAAGTGAGGGATCCTTCTCTTCCTTGGGATTAGGCGAAGTGTGGCGCCACCTCGAGCATGAAACGCTGCATCTGCTCCTTCACCATCGCATGCGGCTTCTGCCCGTAGTTGAAGTAGAGGATCACCTCGGCGATGCCGGCCGCCTCGACCTGCTTCAGGGTGTCGACGATATGCTGCGGGCTGCCGCACAGGATCGACTTGTCGGTCAGCTTCTCCGGCCGCATGTCGCGCAGGATGTTCACGATGTCGACGAAGTATTTGTAGGTCGATGGCACCTTCTCGCCCGACGACGAGGGGAAGGCCGCGATCAGCGCATCCTGGAAATAGCGCACCAGCGCTTCCTTGCCGTATCGCTCTTCCTCCGGCGTCGAGGCGATGTGCACGAAGTAGGAGCACATGGCCCGCTGCATCGGCCGCTTGAACCCGGTCTCGCAGGTCTCGCGATAGACCCGCACCGCCTCGGCCAGCGAGCCATAGACCATGGCCGCCGCGAACGGCGCATAGATCACGTTCCAGTCGTTCTTCGCCGCCAGCTCCATCGACGGCCGCGAAAAGCAGGCCACGTAGGGTCGAAGCGGGTTCTGCGCCGGCTTCGGTCGCACCTCGACGTTGTTGAACTCGTAGAATTTGCCCTTGTGGGACCATTTGCCGGGCTCGGTCCAGGCACGCCACACGATCTCCAGACCCTCGGCGAACAGCTCGGCGGAGTCGTCGAAGGGCATCTGGAACGGATCGTATTCCTTGCGGTCGTAGCCGCGGCCAGCGGCGAAATCGACCCGGCCGCCCGACAGAAGATCCAGCGTCGCCCATTCCTCGGCGACATGCAGCGGATGGTGCACCGGCAGCAGGGTCACGGCCGGCGCCAAGCGAAGCTTCGTCGTCGCTCCGGCCAGCTGTGCCAGCATCGCCAGCGGCGAGGCGTTGACGCCCAGCAGGTTGAAATGGTGCTCGCCGATCCAGGCCGAGTTCAGCCCGACCTGCTCGGCCCACAGCGCCTCGGCATAGATGTCCTTGATGAAGGATTCGGCCGAGCGCGGATTGTCCGGGTAGCGGTTGTCGGCGAGGGTGAAGTAACCGAATTGCACGATCAGAACTCCAGGGTCAGGCCGCCTGCCGTGCCACGTCCGAGAGGGAGACGATCCAGTCGCGGAACGCCTTGATCTTGCGCCGCCGGATCGCCTCGGGCGGATAGACCAGATAGTAGGCGAAGTCGGAGGAGCGCTTGAACTCGAACGGGACGACGAGCCGGCCGGCCTTCAAATCGGGCTCGACCAGCGGGTTGCGTCCCAGCGCGACGCCGAGACCGTCCATGGCGGCCTGGTAGGCCGCCAGCGCGAAGTCGAACGAGACGCCGCGCGAGGCATCGACTCCCTTCACGCCGGCGGCGGTCAGCCAGACCTGCCAATCGTCGGGAAAGGCACCGATATGGAGCAGGGTGAAACGCTTGAGGTCGGCGGGCTTGCCGAGGCCGTTCGGACCCTTCACGAGCGACGGTGCGCAGACCGGCATGACGTCCTCGCTGACCAGCCGCTCGGCCGTCAGGTTCGGCCACTGGCCGCGTCCGTAGCGGATACCGATGTCGACGTCCTCGCGCGAGAAGTCCACCAGGGACGTGCCGGTCGATATGCGTACGTCGATCTCGGGATGGGAGCGCTGGAAGCCGCCCAGCCGCGGCACCAGCCACTTCACCGCGAAGGACGAGGTCGTCGTCACCGTGAGGTTCCCGCCCTTGTCCTTCTGCAGCAGCTTCTCGGTCGCCTCGTTCAGCTGGTCGAAGGCCGCACGCACCGAGGGGAGATAGGCCTGGCCGGCCTCGGACAGCAGCAGCGAACGATTGCGCCGCACGAACAATTTTAATCCGAGCCGCTGTTCCAGCCCGCGCACCTGGTGGCTGATCGCGGCCTGCGTGACGCTCAGTTCCTCCGCGGCATCGGTAAAGCTCATATGGCGCGCCGCAGCTTCGAAGGCACGCAATCCATTGAGCGGCGGCAGGGATCTTTTCATCGCCAGTCCTTCACATGAGGTATTTTAATCAAAACAGGACAAAGGGTCGTTTGTAAAGGGGTGTCCCAGAGCGCACATCTGCCCCAACAGAACTCAACCCTTTCGAGAGCAGTCCCATGGCCAACATATCGCTCCACTATTCCTCGCAGGCCCCGCTGGCCGGCACCTTCACTGCCTTCGGTCAGATCCTCGCCACCTGGCGCGAGCGGGCGAGGCAGCGCCGCGAGCTCGCCAACCTGGACTACCGGACGATGCGCGATCTCGGCATCAGCCCGACCGACGTCCAGTTCGAGGCAAACAAGCCCTTCTGGCACATCTGACATTCGAATCCGGAGGGGTCCCGTTCCTACCCTGCGCGGGACCATCCCACTCCGGTACCTGGCCGGCGGTCGCTCCCTGCCTCCCTTGCGACCGCCGGCTTTTTCTTTGCCGTTCTTCTTTGCCAGCCGGCACGGCTCTGCTAGAGCCGCCACGTGCCGCTCAACGACCAGCAGATCCAGTCCCTCGGCCGCGACGCCCTGCAGCGCGCGGCGGCGGGCGATTTCGCGTCGGCCGAGCAGATGTTCGCCCGCATCGTCGAGGCGCGTCCCAACATGGGCCAGGCACTCCATCTGCTGGGCCAGGTGCGGCTCAAGCTCGGCCGCTTCGCCGAGGCGCGCGAGCCGCTGGAGCGCGCCGCACAGTTCCTGCCGCGCGACGTCGCGGCCCAGACCAATCTCGCGGGCTGCCTGGTGCAGCTTGGCCGGCATGAGCAGGCGCTGGCCGCCCTCGCGAAGGCCGCGAAGCTCAAGCCGCAAGACGCCGCCATCGCCCACAATACCGGCCGCTCCCTCGAAGCGCTGGGCCGCACCGAGGAGGCCGAGCGCGCCTACGATCTCGCTCTCTCGATCGATCACCGGCTGTTGCCGGCGCTGAGTGCCCGGGCAGACCTGCTGGTCGCGCGCGGCGAATGGGCCGGCGCCCTCGCCGATCTCGAAACGGCGCTGGTGAGTCAGCCCGACGATCCGCGTCTCCGGCTGCGGCGCAGCGAGCTGATGCTGCGCCAGGGGGACTGGTGGCGCGGGCTGGGCGACTACGAAGCACGACTGGAGATTCCGGGCGAGCGCTACGCGCCGGATCTGCCGCGCTGGCAGGGTGAACCGCTCGACGGCCGGCTGCTGCTCTATCCCGAACAGGCCGACATCGAGAGCGACGCGGCCCTGCGCGATACCCTGATGCTGGCGCGCGGCATCGAGGCCGTCGTGCAGTGCAGTGCGACCCTCGCCGGTTGGTTCGATGGCCCGACCGTGCGTCGTGGCGAGCCCCTCGACGGCTTCGCGGCCGCCGCCCCGCTGCGCAGCCTGCCGCTTCTCCTGAACTGGACGCGCGACGCGCTGCCGCCGCCGGCCAAATTGAGCCGCACGCCCGAACCCTCTTCACGCATCGGATGGTTCACCACGGCGGAGCCCCCTGCTGGCCTCGATCTCGTGCGCACGCCGGGCGAGATCCCGACCTGTCGTCTCGTCGTGGGCGACGACACATGGCCCGCGCACGCCGCGGCATCGGTCGGTATCCGGACGCTGATCCTCGTGCCTCATACCGCGGACTGGCTCTGGGGGCCGAACCTCGGCATATCGCCGTGGTATCCGTCTGCGGAACTGCTGCGCGACGATGATCGCGAAGGGCTGGCGGCGCGGCTCGCCGGGTGCTGATATCCGCGTCCGGCGGAAACACCCAACCCCAGAGGCCAACCCCATGGGCAAGACCCTGTTCGACAAGATCTGGGACAGCCATGTCATCACCGATCTCGGCAACGGCTTCGTGCTGCTGCATATCGATCGCCTGCTGCTGCATGACATGTCGGGCGGCAAGGCGCTGAAGGAAGCGATCGAGAAGGGCTATCCGCCGGCGCAACCGCGCCTGACCTACGGCACGCCCGATCACACCATGTCGACCAGGCCCGGCCGCACCGAGCACACCCATCCGCCGGGCCTGCCGTTGATCAAGTCGATGCGCGAGACGACCAGCGCCTACGGCATCAAGCTGTTCGACCTCGGTCAGGACGGCCAGGGTATCGTTCATGTGATGGGTCCCGAACAGGGGCTGACGCTTCCCGGCACGACCCTGGTCTGCGGCGACAGCCACACCTCCACGCATGGCGGATTGGGCTCGCTGGCCTTCGGCATCGGCTCCTCCGAGCTGGTCCATGTGATCGCCACGCAGACGATGGTGCAGCGCAAGCCCAAGCGCATGCGCGCGAGCTTCGAAGGCAAGCTGATGCCGGGCGTCACGGCCAAGGACATGATCCTTCACCTGATCGGCGAACTCGGCACCGCCGCCGGCACCGGCTTCTCGGTCGAGTATGCCGGCTCGGGCGTGCGGGCATTGCCGGCCGAGGCGCGGCTCACGCTCTGCAACCTCACGATCGAAATGGGCGCGCGCACCGGCATGGTCGCACCAGACGACACGACCTACGAATACCTGTACGGCCGCGACTATGCGCCGAAGGGTGCGATGTGGGACCGCGCCGTAGCGCACTGGCGCACCCTGCCGAGCGATCCCGACGCCGAGTTCGATCGCGAACATACGATCGACATGAAGAACGTCGCGCCGCAGATCACGTGGGGCACCAGCCCCGAGCATGTCATCGCCGTCGACCGCGCCATCCCCGATCCCAGCAAGGGGCCCGAGGAGAAGCGCGGCGCCTGGGAAGCCGCGCTCAAGTACCAGGGCCTCGAGCCCGGCAAGCCGATCGAGGGCACGCAGGTCGACTGGGTGTTCATCGGCTCCTGCACCAACAGCCGCATCTCCGACCTGCGCGCCGCCGCCGAGATCGTGAAGGGCCGCCACAAGGCCGACCATGTCACCGCCTGGGTCGTGCCGGGCTCGGTGCGCATCAAGGCCGAGGCCGAGGCCGAGGGCCTCGATCGCGTTTTCACCGAGGCCGGCTTCGAATGGCGCGAGCCCGGCTGTTCGATGTGCCTCGCCTCCAACGGCGAACGGGTGCCGCCCGGCAAGCGCAGCGTCTCGACGTCCAACCGCAACTTCGTCGGCCGCCAGGGCCCCGGCGCCCGCACCCATCTCGCCAGCCCGGCCATGGCCGCGGCCGCCGCGATCAAGGGCGCCATCGCCGATGTGAGGAAGATCTGATCATGGACAAGTTCACCAAGGTGACCGGCGTCGCCGCCCCGTTGATGCGCCAGAACGTCGATACCGACCTGATCATCCGCATCGAGCGTCTGGTCGACAACGTCACGCGCGAAGGTCTCGGTCCCTATTGCTTCGAGCAGCTCCGCTTCAAGCCCGACGGCAGCGAGGACCCGGACTGCATCTTCAACCAGACGCCTTATCGCGACGCGCCGATTATCCTCAGCCGCGAGAATTTCGGCTGCGGCTCGAGCCGAGAGGGCGCGGTGTGGGCGCTGAAGGGCATGGGCATCAAGGCGGTGATCGCCCCCTACTTCGGCGACATCTTCAACAACAACTGCTTCCAGAATGGCCTGTTGCCGGTGGCGCTGCCGATCCACGAGATCGAGCAGCTCGCCGACGAGATGAAGGCTTCGCCCGGCAATGCCCGGGTCACCGTCGATCTCGAGAACTGCCAGGTGATCTCGCCGACCGGCCGCACCATTCCCTTCCAGGTCGATGCGCGCCGCCAGCACGCGATGCTGAACGGGCTCGACGACATTGCGCTCACAATGTCGCGGCGGGACGAGATCGAGGCGTGGCAGGCCTCGGACAAGAGCGCGCGTCCCTGGGTCTGGCTGTAAGCACTTGAGCCCGCTGCATCCCCTGCGTCGGGCATGAGCCCGACGCACTTGGCGGCGGCTCTCCTCATCGTGGCGATGTGGGGGCTGAACTTCACGGTCATCCGCTTCGGCCTCGACGAGTTCACGCCCTTCGCGTTCGCAACCTGGCGATTCCTGCTGGGGGCGCTGCCGGCCTTCTTCATCCCCAAGCCCGCGGTTTCCTGGTCCGTCCTGGCTGGCATCGGCGGCCTGATGTTCGGCGGCCAGTTCATCTTCCTGTTCTTCGCCATGGGGGCCGGCCTGCCGCCCGGCCTCACCTCCGTGCTGGTGCAGCTGCAGGGGCCGCTCACCGTCGTGCTGGCTGCCCTGCTGCTGCGCGAACACGCGACGCGCGGCCAGTGGCTCGGCCTCGCCGTCGCGGTCGCCGGCGTCGTGCTGCTGGCGCGCTCGATCTCGAACGACACGCCACTGCTCGCCGTCGGGCTCGCGCTGATGTCGGCTTTCACCTGGGCGCTGGGCAATCTCGTCTTCCGCTCGGCGCGCGGGGTCTCGATGTTCGCGGTCACCGTTTGGGCGAGCGTGCTGCCGCCGATCCCGCTCGCGCTGGCATCGCTGGTGCTCGACGGGCCGGCGGCACTGGCCGCGCCGATCCTCGCGCCGACCTGGCGTGGCTGGTTCGTGCTCTTATACACAGTCGTTCCCGTGATGTGGCTAGGCTACCTGATCTGGGGCACGCTCCTGCGCACCTATCCCGCGGCAAAGGTCGGCCCGGTCAGCCTGCTCGTGCCCTGCGCCGCGCTCGCCATCTCGGCCTACCTGACCGGCGAGCCTCTGTCAGGAGAGCGCCTCTTGGCCGTGGCGGTCGTGCTGGGCGGCGTGGCGCTCGGCGTCTACGCCTCGGCGCGACGCCTGCGCTGAGCCCCTCGCGCGGGTTTGCCGAACACCGAGGGCGGCACCGCACGGTTCACGACCTCGCGCAGCGCGAAGCTCGATTCGAGGCGCGCCACCCGCGGCAGGCGCGAGAGCTCGGTGCGATGGATGCGCTCGAAATCCTCGATGTCGCGCGCCAGCACGATGACGACATAGTCGTCGCTGCCCGACATCAGGAAGCAACGCACCACCGAGGGACAGTCGAGCACGCCCGCCTCGAAGGCCGTCAGCGCCTCGTCGCTCTGGCTTTCCAGGGTGATCCTCACCACGACCGTCGTGGCCAGCCCGAAGCGGCGGAGGTCGAGGACGGCCTGATAGCCGCGGATCAACCCCTCCTCCTCGAGCGCACGCTGGCGTCGCGCCACCGCCGTGGCGGACAGGCCGACCCGACCCGCAAGCTCGACCTGGCTCGCCCGGGCGTTTCCCGTGAGCTCCGAGAGGATGATGGCGTCGATCTTGTCGAGATTCATGTTGGGAATCCTGCGTGCCTGGCCCCTTCACCGTAGAATTTCGGCACGAGCGACACAAATCTTCTTCAGAATGCCGGGAAACAAACCCGCATTCCTTGGTTTGATGACACTCGGAACTGCCTGGAGATTTGCCCAATGCGCGTCGGTGTGCCGAAAGAGATCAAAATGCATGAGTACCGCGTCGGGCTCACGCCCGGCGCGGTCCGTGAATACGTCCATGCCGGCCATGAGGTCGTGGTCGAGACCGGTGCCGGTGCCGGGATCGGGGCGGGCGACGACGTCTACCGCGC
This sequence comes from Reyranella sp., assembly GCA_017990895.1. GTDB lineage: Bacteria > Pseudomonadota > Alphaproteobacteria > Reyranellales > Reyranellaceae > Reyranella. The sequence continues at coordinate 1,100 of JAGNNA010000209.1, read as the reverse complement.
TGCCGGCGCGCGCATTGCCGACACGGCGGCCGAGATCTTCTCGACCGCGGAGATGATCGTGAAAGTGAAGGAGCCGCAGCCCGGCGAGTGGGTGCAGCTGCGGTCCGGCCAGATCCTGTTTACCTATCTCCATCTCGCCGCCGACCCCGCGCAGGCCAGGGGGCTGCTCGAGTCGGGCTGCACCGCCGTCGCCTATGAAACCGTGACCGATCCTAGAGGCGGCCTGCCGCTGCTCGCCCCCATGAGCGAGGTCGCAGGGCGGCTGTCGATCGAGGCGGCCGGCGGCGCGTTGCAACGTCACCGCGGCGGGCGCGGCCTGCTGCTGGGCGGCGTGCCGGGCGTGACGCCAGCGCATGTCGTCGTGCTGGGCGGTGGTGTCGTCGGCACCCACGCGGCGCGCATGGCCGCCGGCCTCGGCGCGAGTGTCACAGTGCTCGACCGCTCGCTGCCGCGGTTGCGCGAACTCGACGAGCTGTTCCAGGGCCGGGTCGCCACGCGCTATTCGACGATCGACGCCATCGAGCAGGAGGTCTTCTCGGCCGACGCCGTGATCGGCGCCGTACTGGTGGCCGGCGCCAGCGCGCCCAGGCTCGTGACCAGGGCGATGCTGAAGTCGATGAAGCCGGGGTCGGTGATCGTCGACGTCGCCATCGACCAGGGCGGCTGCTTCGAGACCTCCCACCCGACGACACACGCCGAGCCGACCTACGAGGTCGACGGCATCATCCACTATTGCGTGGCCAACATGCCCGGCGCGGTGCCGCTGACGTCCAGCGAAGCGCTGAACAACGCCACCTTGCCGTTCGGCCTCGCTCTCGCGGGCAAGGGACTCGCCGCCTTGCCCGGGAACCCGCATCTCGCCGCCGGCCTCAACGTCCATCGCGGACACCTGACGCACAAGGCCGCCGCCGAAAGTCTCGGCCTTCCCTACTTGCCGGCCGATCAGGCGATTGCTTCGTGATTAAAGTCCTCTCCCCCACTGCGTGCTATCGGATTCACACATTTCATAGTCCGAGGGATGCGCCGTACTTGATGGCGCGGAACTGCTCGAGGCCGATGCGCATGACCTTCGGCCCTGGCTTTCCGTAGTAGCCGGTCCA
>JAGNNA010000208.1 GCA_017990895.1 Reyranella sp. | reverse complement strand
CACCAGCGGCGTCATGTAGTAAGGCAGCTCCATCAGCCGCTCGAGCTTCTCGCGGCCCGGCACGTTGGTGCGCGTCAGGATCCAGGCCAGGGTGAAGCCGATGAAGATCGCCATCACGGTGGCCATCACCGCGATGATCAGCGTGTTCCAGACGGTCTTGAGATCCTCCTGGAAGATCGCGATGTAGTTGGCAATGCCGAACTCGACCGGCGGAAACGCCATTGGGTCGCCGACGTTCAGCGACTCCTCGACCAGGAAGACCATCGGGAGCAGGACCAAGAAGCCGACGATCAGGAGGACCGCAAGCGTCGTCAGGGACTGCCCGTTTATGCGAGGGCGCAGGACGCCCGCAGGACCATCAGCCAAAGCCTAGCGCCCGGTGCCGACGATACGGTTCCATTCCTTGGCGAAGGCCGGGCGGTCCTTTTCGAAGGCATTCCAGTCGGCCGGCGAAAGCAGCTTCATCTTGTTGAGCGGCACCGTGTCCGCCCCGCCCGGCGGCGGCACGTCCGGACGCGGCGAATGAAGCAGCAGCGCATCGGCGAGCGCCTTCTGGCCGACTGGCGAGAGGAACCAGTCCATGAACAGCTCGGCGGCGTTGGGATGCGGCGCCTGGTCGACGATGCCGTAGGTCTCGGGCACGGCCGGCACGCCGGTCTCCGGGAAGACGAAGGCAAGCGGTGCGCCCTTGGCCTTGAACTCGATGTAGCCCGAATACTGGGCGCCCATGATGATCTTGTCCTGACCGTCGACCAGCCTTCCATACTGCTGGACGTAGGAGTCGAACGCGCGCGGCTTCTGTTCGCCGAACTTCTTGAAGTAGTCCATGCCGAGGATCGGCAGCAGCATGTACCAGACGCCGTGCTGCAGGCCCGAGTTGGAGACCTTGACGTTGATGCTGTCCTTCCACTTCGGATCGAGCAGGTCCTCCCACTTCTTCGGAGCGTCGGCGGCCGACACCTGGTTCGGGTTGTAGGCGATGCCGGCCATGATGACGGAGCCCCAGGTCCAGAACCCTTCCGGCTGGCTCTTGGCCTCCTTGGGGAAGAACTGCATCTCGGGCGATATGTACTGCCGGAACCCGCCCTTGCGCTGGAAGTCCAGGATCATGCCCATGTCGGAGATCTGGATGACGTCGACCAGATAGGACTTGGCCTGGCGCTCCGACAGCACCTTGGCATACAGCGCACCGGCCTGCAGGCGGACGTAGCTGGTCTTGATTTCGGGGAACAGCTTGTTGAAGGCGGCCAGCAGCTTGACCTGACCCTGCTCAGGGTCGGTCGAGTAGAGCGTGAAGGCACCTTCGGCCTTGGCCTTCGCTACATCGGCGCAGGTCTTGAAGCCTTCCATCTGCTTGGGATCGGCGCAGAGCTTGGCCCCGCCGGAGACTTGGGCGCTGGCTGGTGAAGTTGCAGCCAAGGCGATAGCGCACAGAGCCGCGGACGCGGCAGCGAACAGCTTCATGGTTTCCTCCGATTGGCTCTTATTTGCAGCGAGCGTAACGGCCGCTGCCCGGAGGTTCAATCGCTGTGTTAGTCGTCGCCTTGATACGCTGACCGCACCGTCACGTATCCCGCCGCGACGTCTGCCGCGAGTGCAGCGGGCGAGCGCAACTTCGGGTCGCCATGACCACCACCGCCCGGCGTACCCAACGAAACGGTATCGCCCTTGTTCAGCACGTACTGCTTCTTGGGATCGGTCTTCTCGCCGTTGATGCGCAGCTCGCCCGGCGCGCCGTCCTTGCCTCCTTCGATACCGAAAGCGGGAAAGAGAGTCCGCTCTGCCAGGAACGACACAGCGATGGGAGTCTCGCTGCGGCTTTCGATCAGGATCTCCTGCCCCAGCCCACCGCGATGACGGCCGGCGCCACCCGAGTCGGGACGCAGCTTCTTGTGATGAAAGCGCAGCGGCGCGATGTGCTCGCTGATCTCGATCGAGGTCGAGCTGACGTTGGACGGCCACGACAGACAGGTGACGCCGTCGCGCTGCGTGTTGCCGCCCATGCCGCCATTGTAGAAGAACATGTTGGCGTAGGGCTTGCCGCCTTCACGAACGCCCGACTGGTTCATGCCCCACATCGGCGAGCCGCAGGCCGCCATCACCCTCTCGGGCACGATCTGGCCGAGGCAGCCGAACACCAGCATCGGGATGTAGTGGCCGATCAGCATGCGCGAGCCGCCCGGCGCCGGGAACTGCGGATTGACGATGCAGCCCGGCGGCGCGGTGAGCGTGATCGGCCGCCACGCGCCTTCGTTGTTGGGCAGGTTGGAGTTGGTGCAGACCTTCACCCCATACATGCACATCGCGTTCGTGTAGCACATGGCGCAGTTGATCGCCCGGTCGACCTGGGCGTCGGTGCCGGCGAAGTCGATCAGGATCTCGTCGCCTTTGATGGTGAGCGCCATCCTGATGGTGATGGGCCTGTCCATGATGCCGTCGGTCTTGAGCTCGCTGCGATAGGTGCCGTCGGGCAGTTCGCGGATCGCCGCCCGCATCGCCGCCTCGCACCGCCCCTGGATCTCGCGCGCCAGATCAGTGAGGTCGGGCAGGCCGTAATTCTCCATCAGGACCAGAAGACGGTCTTCCATGAGGTCGAGCGCGACGATCTGGGCGTAGAGGTCGCCCATCGTCTGGTCGGGCGTGCGCACGTTCTTGCGGATCAGCGCGACCAGCGTCTCGTCGGTTCGGCCAGCCGCCATCATCTTCATCGGCGGGATCTGCAGCCCCTCCTCGAAGACCTCGCGCGGTTCGGGGCTCCGGATCTTGCCGCCGATATCGGGGACGTGTGCCGTGGTGGCGCTGAAGGCGATCAGCTTGCCGTTGCGGAAGATCGGCTTGGCCAGCGTGACGTCCGGCAGATGGCCGGTACCCAGCCAGATGTCGTTGGTGATCAGCACGTCGCCGGGCGCCAGCTGGTCCTCCGGGAAGTGACGCAGGAAGTGCTTCACCGTCTCGGGCAGCGTGCCGATGAAGCTCGGGATACTCTCGCTCGCCTGCACCAGCGACTGGCCGGACGCATCGGTCACGACACAGGAGAAATCGTAGCTCTCGCGCACCAGGGTCGAGAACGAGGTGCGCACCATGGCCGCCGCCGCCTCGTCGACCAGCGAGATCAGCCGGCGCCAGAGGAGCTCGAGTTCGATGGCATCGAAAGTGCGGCTCATGGGAAGGTCCTCATGGCTGGGAGCGCGCCACTAAAGGGCGGAGGTTACTCCGCCCGAAGTGGCGCTCATGCGAACTTGCGGCAGACGAAGATGCGCCACTGGAGTGGCGCGCTCCCAGGAAGGACATCAGTTGGCCTCCGCCAGGATGGAGCCGTCGACGAGCAGTCGCGCCTTCGAATTGGGGCCGACGATGAAGGTGCTTTCGTTTTCCTCGAAGACCGCAGGACCTTCGATACTGACCCCGGGTTCGAGCGCGTAGCGGTCCCAGACCCGCGTCGGCAGCGTCTTGCCTTCGTCGGGGAAGAACACCGGCCTCGTGCCCTTGAGCGCGGTTGCGGAAGCGTGGCGCGGCAGTTCGAGCCTGCTGCCGGTGCCGGGCATCGGCGCGCTGACCGAGAGCCGCAGGGCCACGAACTGGATCGCCGCCCCCGGCGGCGTGCGCGCGAACAGCGCCTTGTAGGCGGCCTCGAAGGCGGTCTTCACGGCCGCCTCGGTCAGGTCCTGCGGCAGGACGACGGTGATCTCGCTGCCCTGGCCGATGTAACGCATGTCGGCGAGGCGGCGGACCGTGCGATTGCCGACATCGGCGCCGGTGAGGCGCAGCACCTCGAGCGATTCCTTTTCGAGATCGGCAAAGAGGCGATCCGCGGCGGCGAGATCGGCGCCCGCTAGCGGCGTCGTGAAGCTCGCCACGCGATCGACGCGCGCCGGCGCCATCAGCATGCCGATGGTGCTGCCCGCCCCCGCGCCCGGCGGACAGACCACGCGGTCGACACCGAGCTTGCGGGCGACGTGCCAGGCATGGACCGGCCCCGCCCCGCCCGTCGCCAGCAAGGCGTATTCGGAGGGCACGCGTCCGCGCTCGGCTATGGCGACCCGGGCTGCCCCGGCCATGTTCTCGTTGACCACGTCGTGCACGCCGAAGGCGGCCCGTCCGGGCTCGACACCCAACGACCCGGCCAACTTGCCGAAGGCCGCGTTGGTCGCCGCCACGTCGATCTTCATGGCGCCACCCAGGAAGAAGTCGGCATTGAGATAACCAAGGGTGAGGTCGGCGTCGGTCACCGTCGCCTCGGTGCCGCCGCGTCCATAGCAGGCAGGTCCCGGCTGCGCGCCGCTGCTTTCCGGCCCCACGTTCAGCGTGCCGAGATCGCTCTTGTGGGCGATCGAGCCACCGCCGGCGCCGATCTCGATCAGCTCCACCGTGGCGATCTGCATCGGCAGGCCCGAGCCGCGCAGGAAGCGCTTCTCGCGCGCCGCCTCGAAGCCCCAGGCAACCAGCGGTTCGCCGTCGTCGACCAGCGCCAGCTTGGCGGTCGTGCCGCCCATGTCGAAGGCCAGTACGCGCCCCAGCCCGGCGTTGCGGCCGAACCAGGCGCCGGCCAGCGCGCCGGCCGCCGGCCCGCTCTCCAGAAGCTGCACCGGCGCCCGCTTGGCCTCGCTCACATGGGTGAGGCCGCCGTTCGACAGCATGAGGAACAGCCCGCCCGGAATCCCCTCGTCGCGCAGCGCCTGTTCGAGCCGCTCGAGATAAATCTCCGCCAGCGGCCGCACATAGGCGTTGGCCACCGTGGTGCTGGCGCGCAGATACTCGCGGATCTCCGGCGCGATGTCGGACGACAGCGAGATCGACAGGTCCTGGAAGCGCTCCGCCACCGCGGCACCGATCGTCCGCTCATGCACGGCATTGGCATAAGAATGCAGGAAGCAGATGGCGAGGCTCTCCACCCCCTGCTCGACCAGGCCCGCCACCTCGGCCAGCGCCGCCTCGACGTCGAGCGCGATCTCGACCCTCCCGTCCGGCCCCAGCCGTTCCTTCGCCTCGCGCCGCCACGGCCTCGGCACCAGCGGCTTCGGCATCTCGATGAACAGGTCGTAGAGCTCGTATTTGCGTTCGCGCGCGATCTCCAGCACGTCGCCGAAGCCCGCCGTGGTGAGCAAGCCGGTCTTCGCGCCCTTGCGCTCGATCAGCGCGTTGGTGAACAGCGTCGTTGCATGAACGACGCGGCCGATCTCCTGCGGCCGAGCGCCCGCCTTCTCCAGCACGCGCCGGGTGCCTTCGAGCGCTCCGCGGGCGGGATCGTCCGGCGTCGTGCTTTCCTTCCAGATGACGGCCCGCCCGGTGCGCGGATCATGAATGACGAGATCGGTGAAGGTTCCCCCGATGTCGATCCCGAGGGAAAGCGGCGCACTCATTACTGTTCCTTTGCTATTGGGCCTTCACGTTGCCCTGCTGGGCGACCCGCGCCCAGCGCTCGCGGTCCTTCACGATGTAGGCGGCGAAGGCCTCGGGCCCCTGGCCGATCGGCTCCAGCCCCTGTTTGGCCAGCGTTTCGGCATTCTTCGGGTCCGCGATGGCATCGATGAACAGCTTGGCGAGCGCCGCCTTGATGTCGGCCGGCAGGGCCGCCGGCCCCATCAGGCCGAACCAGTTGTTGATATCGAGCGCCGCAATGTCCTTCGTGAGCAGCGGCAGTTCAGGCGCGAGCGGCGTCGGTTTGGTGGAGGCGAGCGCCAGCACCCGCACCTTGCCGCCGCGCGCCTGGCCGATCAGCTCGGACACATTGCCGAAGAACATGTCGACATTGCCGGCCGCCACGTCGGCGATCGCCGGCGCGCCCCCGCGATAGGGAACGTGGATCAGCTTCAGGCCACCGGCCTCGGCCGCCAGGAATTCGGCGCCGAGCTGGTTGGTCGAGCCGAGGCCGGTCGAGGCGTAGCTCACCTTGCCGGGATTGTCCTTTGCATAGGCAACGAACTCGGGGATCGTCTTGAAAGGCGCGTCCATGCGCACGATCAGCGCCATCGGCACGCCGACCAGGTTGCAGATCGGCGTCAGCTCCTTGTCGAGGTCGAGCGGGATTTGCGAGCCGGGCACCACGGGGCCAACCGCAAGCTGGCCCATGATGCCGATGCCCACCGTGTACCCGTCGGCGGGCGCCTGGGCCACGGCCTTGAGCGCGATGAAGCCCCCGGCACCGGTCTTGTTGTCGACGATCACCGGATAGCCGTGCTGCCGCTGGATGGTCTCCGCCGCAATGCGCGCCGCCATGTCCGCGGTGCCGCCGGGCGCGTAGCCCACCAGGATCTTGATCGGCTGTTTCGGCACCCATTGCTGGGCGCGAGCCGACGCAGCGGCAAGGACGAGCGGAGCGGCAAGCAGGCTTCGACGGAACATGGTTCATTACCCCTTCCCTTGACGACTGCCCTCACTGCCGCAAGCACTGTGCCACACGGCGAACGATCGCAATCCCCCAACCACGGGCCTAGCATCGCACTCTCGAGCCGTGCAATGCTTGCGATTAGTCTGACAAGTTTCGCACGTAATGCGAAACGCAATTCCGGGAGTGACGCACATGACGGCCATCAAGCGACGCCATCTCGCAGGACTCGCGGCGGGTTTCACGCTCGCCGCCGCGGGCACCGCCCACGCAGCCTGGCCGGAGCGCCCGATCACGCTGATCGTGCCTTGGGGGGCAGGCGGAGGCACCGACGCCACGGCGCGAATCATCGGCAGCCTCCTCGAGAAGGAACTCAAGCAACCAGTCAACGTCGTCAACCGGACCGGCGGGTCGGGTGTTGTCGGCCATCAGGCGATCGCGAGCGCCGCACCCGACGGCTACACGATCGGCATGGCCACGGTCGAGATCGGCATGATGCACTGGCAGGGTCTGACCGCGCTCAAGGGATCGTCCTACACGCCGATCGCGCTGGTGAACGCCGATCCCGCCGGCCTGCAGGTGCGCGCCGACTCCTCGTACAAGTCCGCCAAGGATCTGGTCGACGCGATCAAGGCCAATCCCGGCAAGCTGAAGTCGAGCGGCACCGGCCAGGGTGGCATCTGGCACCTCGCGATCGCCGGCATGCTGCGCTCGCTGGCCGTCGATCCCGCGGCGTCGCCCTGGGTGCCGTCGAACGGCGCCGCCCCCGGCCTGCAGGATCTCGTCGCCGGCGGCATCGAGATCGTGCCCTGCTCGCTGCCCGAGGCGCGTTCGCTCATCGACGCCGGCAAGGTGCGCAGCCTCGCCGTCATGGATGCCAAGCCGGCCGCGCTCTACCCCAACGTCCCGACGCTGAAGGCCGCGACCGGCAGCGACTGGACGCTGGCGGCCTGGCGCGGGATCGTGGCGCCCAAGGGGCTGCCCAAAGACGTCTCCGACAGGTTGCTCGCGGCGCTGGAGAAGGTGCACAAGAGCGCCGAGTTCAACGACTTCATGAAGCAACGCGGCTTCGGCGTGACGTGGATGCCGCCGGCCGAGTTCGCCACCTTCATGGAGAAGTCGAGCAACGACCTCGGCGCGGTGATGAAAGCCGTCGGCATCGTAAAGTGATGCCATGAAGATCGGCGACACGATCCTGGGGGCGCTGTTCGCGCTCCTGGGCGCGATCGTGCTCTGGCATGTCCGGACCTTTCCGGTCATTCCCGGCCAGAAGTTCGGCGCAGCGCTCTTCCCCGGGGTCATCGCCGCGGGCCTGGTGGTCTGCGGGATCCTTCTGTCGGTGCGCGGGCTGCGCCAGGCGGGCGGAGGCGGGCGTACCATCGCCTTCGACGACTGGGCGCGCGATCCCGTTGTCGTCGTCCGCTTCCTGAGCGTGCCCGCCGGCCTGCTCTTCTACGTTCTGACCAGCAACTTCCTCGGCTTCCACATCGCGGCGTCGGTCACGATGCTCGGCTGGCTGCTGGTGTTCGGCGTGCGCCTGCTGCCGGCGGTTGCGCTTGCCATCGGCTTTCCGGCGCTCATGCACCTCGCCTTCTACAAGGTCCTGCGCGTGCCCCTGCCCTGGGGGCTGCTCGAGAAGATGGTCTTCCCGTCATGACTCCTGAAGTCCTGTTGCAGGCGTTCAAACTCGTCTTCGATCCCTACGTCCTCTGGGTGGTCGCGGGCTCGGCCCTTTTCGGCCTCTTCGTCGGCGCCATCCCGGGGCTCACCGCCACGATGGCGACGGCGCTGCTGGTCCCTGCCACCTTCTTCATGCCGCCGATCCCGGCCATCGCGTCGATGGTGACGGCGACCGCGATGGCGATCTTTGCCGGCGATATCCCGAGCTGCCTGCTGCGCATGCCCGGCACCCCCGCATCGGCCGCCTACACCGACGAGGCCTATGCGCTGACCAAGAAGGGACAGGGCGAACTGTCGCTCGGCGCCGGCCTGGTGTTCTCGGTCATCGGCGGCCTGTTCGGCACGTTCATCCTCATTCTCTGTGCACCGCTCCTCGCCGAGTTCGCGCTGCGCTTCAGCTCTTTCGAGTATTTCTGGCTGACCCTCCTGGGCCTTTCCTGCGCCGTCTTCATCGCGTCGGGCGACAAGCTGAAGGGCGTGATCTCGCTCCTGATCGGCCTGCTGGTGGCGACGGTCGGCCTCGACAATCCGGCCGGGCATCCGCGCTTCACGTTCGGTCTGCCCGAGCTGATGGGCGGTGCCGAGCTGATCCCGATCATGGTCGGCATGTTCGCCGTATCGGAGGTGATGCGGTCGTCCATCTCCGTGGCCGCCCCGCTGGAGACGGCCCAGACTGCGATCGGCAACGTCTTCAGGGGTATGTGGGGACTTCTGAAGAAGTATCCGCTGCAGACCTTGCGAGGCAGCATGCTCGGCACGCTGGTCGGCGCCCTGCCCGGTGCCGGCGCCGACATCGCCGCATGGATGTCCTATGCGATGAGCAAGAAATTCTCGAAGGAGCCGGAGAAGTTCGGCACCGGCCATATCGAGGGCATCGTCGAATCGGGGGCCGCCAACAACAGCGCGCTGGCCGGCGCCTGGATCCCGGCCATGGTCTTCGGCATCCCGGGCGATTCGATCACGGCCATCGTGATCGGCGTCCTCTATATGAAGAACCTGAACCC
>JAGNNA010000207.1 GCA_017990895.1 Reyranella sp. | reverse complement strand
AATACGAGGCGGGCAACCGTGACTTCGGCGCCATCGCCGCGCGCGTGAAGGAAGCCAATGCTGACTTCCTGTGGGTCGGGTCGCTGGGACTGGAGAGCAACCAGATCCTCGAAGCGCTGCGCAAGCTCGACTATACGCCGAAGGGCAGCTTCCATCTCTATCCCGCGCCGGGGCCGCTGGCGCTGTCGCCCGACGGCAATCTCGCCTGGTCCTCGACCTTCCTCGAACCGGACGAGCCCTTCATGAGCCGACCGGGCGTCCGGAAGATCGCGGAGGCCTACAAGGCGCGCGCGACCAAGGCGAACCTGCCCTATCCGCTGATCGATGCGCAGGCCGCCGGTATGGTCTCTGAGTGGCAGATCCTCGAGCAGGGCGTGAACGGCGCCAAGAGCCTCGAGGACAAGCAGATCGCGGCCTTCCTCAAGAAGAACGTGGTTAACACGATCTACGGGCCGCTGAAGTTCGATGGCCTCTACAATCACGGCGCCCCGGCACAGCTCATCCGTCAGGTGCAGAACAAGGAGTGGAAGGTCGTCTGGCCCAAGGAGTTCGCGGCGCCCGGTGTGAAGCTGCTGCCGTAGCGATCGATGCCGAGTGCGACGCTTCTCGGCCAGGCGCTGATTTCGGGCGTGCTGGCCGGCGGGATGTACGGATTGCTGGCGCTGGGTCTCAGCCTGAGCTGGGGCCTGCTGCGACTGGTCAATCTCAGTCATTTCGCGCTGGCCTTCCTCGCGGCCTACCTGACCTACGAACTCGGCACGACTTATCACGTCGCCCCGTGGTGGTCGGTGCTGATGATCGTGCCGGCGATGTTCGCCATCGGCCTGGCGCAGCACTGGGTGTTCGTGCGCTTCAAGGTGAACGAACTGGGCTCGCTGCTGATCACCTTCAGCTTCGCCGTCATGCTCGAGGTTGGGATCCAGCTCTACTGGACGGCTGACTATCGCCGCTTCGAAACGCACTACGCGACCTGGTCGCTCAAGGCGGGGCCGTTCTACATCCCGGTGCTGGAGCTGATCCTGTGCCTGGTGGCGGGCGTGCTGGCCTGGGGCACCTGGTTGTGGCTGCGCAAGACCTATGTCGGCAAGGCGTTGCGGGCCAGCGCCGAGGATGCCGACATCGCGGCCGCCTACGGGGTCGATCACCGCAAGCTCGCCTATCTGCTCTCGGGCATCGGCGCGGCCTATGCCGGCGTCGCCGGAACCTTCATCGCCCTGATCGCGACCCTGGCGCCGGCCCAGATCTGGGCGTGGCTGGGGGTCGTCTTCGCGGTGGTGATCATCGGCCGGCTCGGCAATCCGCTGGGCGCGCTGTTCGCCGGCCTGCTGATCGGCGCCAGCGAATCGATCGCCATGGCGGTCCTCAGCCCGGCCTGGGCGCCGGTCGTGTCCTTCTCGGTGCTGATCGCCATCCTGCTGTGGGATCCGGAGTGGTCATGACGGCCGGACAAACCCTTCCCAAGGCCGCCGCGGCACTCGGCATCGTGATCTTCGCGATCCTGCCGACGGCGGGGCTGCCGGCCTTCTACGATTCGTTCTTCTATCTCGTCTTCTTCTGGATCTCGCTGTCGACGAGCTGGGCGCTGCTGTCTGGCTTCGCGGGGTATTTCAGCCTCGGGCATGCCGCGTTCTTCGGAATTGGCATGTACACGACCGCGACGCTGACGACCAAGGCAGACATGCCGTTTCTGGCCACCGTGCCTTTGGCCGCCGCGATGGCGGCCCTGTTAGGTGTGGGTATCGGAACGGTGGTGTTCCGCATGAAACGGCTGCGTGGCGAGCTGTTCGCGCTGCTGACGCTCGCGGTTACCTTCGTGATCGCTACGATCATCCTCAACACGCCGATCGACGGCGGCGCCGGCGTGTTCATGAGTGCCGTGCCGATGCCTCACCTGATGCCGACCCAGACGGGCACCATCTACGTGCTGGGCTTCGCGATGTGCGTGCTGACGCTGGGCGTTGCCTGGTGGGTTGCCCATTCGAGGCTCGGCCTCGGCCTGTTCGCCATCCACGACGACGAGGACGTGGCCGAAGCCAAGGGCGTGCCGACGTTTCGCTACAAGCTGATCGCCTTTGCCCTGTCTTCCGGCATCGCCGGTGCCGTGGGCGGCATCCACGCGATGTATGTCGGGTTCCTCACGGTGGGAGGCACGTTCGAACTCACCGTTCCGCTCTATGTCGTGCTGATGAGTGTGCTGGGCGGCTCGCGCAACTGGTTCGGTCCCGCCGTCGGGGCCACGATCATCACGACCCTTCTCTACGCCTTCATCAGCGGCGGCGAGGCAATGGTGGGGCGCGCGATCGTCGCCCTGATCCTGATCCTTGCCATCCTCTGGCTGCCGGATGGCATCGTGCCGGCGGTCAAGACGTGGCTGAAGCGGCGTCGGCCGGTCGAGGCGAAGCCACACGCCGCCGTGGTGCCGGTCGTGGCGGCCGCGCCGCCCGGGATCGGCACACGCAACATCCTGGAGGCGAGGGGTGCGGCCAAGCGGTTCGGCGGCCTGCAGGCCCTGGCCGGCGTCGACCTCGATGTGCGCGAGGGCGAGATCCTCGGGCTGGTCGGGCCGAACGGGTCGGGCAAGACGACGCTGATCAACGTCATCTCGGGTTTCTATCCGCTCAGCGGCGGCACGATCACGGTCGATGGAGCAGAGATCGGCCACCTGCCGGCGCATGAGATCGCGCGCCGCGGCGTGGCCCGCACCTACCAGATCCCACGGCCCTTCACGAACATGACCGTGCTCGACAACGTTGCGATGGCCGCGACCTTCGGCGGGCCGCCGCGCACGGCCGCCGAGATCCGAGCCGAGGCATTGCACTGGATCGGCTTCACCGGTCTTGCCGGCAAGGAAGAGGCGCTGCCGGCCGAGCTTAACCTGCACGAGCGCAAGTTCCTGGAGCTGGCGCGCGCGCTGGCGGCCAAACCCAAGCTGCTGCTGCTCGACGAGGTCCTGTCGGGCCTCAACCCGGCCGAGGTGGACAATGCCATCCGGTTGGTGCGCGCAATCCGAGCGCAGGGCGCCACCATTGTCTTCGTCGAGCACCTCATGCGGGCTGTGGTCGAACTCTCCGACCGGGTCGCCGTCCTGAACGAGGGCAAGCTCTTTGCGCTGGGCGCCCCGCGCGACGTCATGCGCGATCCAAGGGTCGTCAGCATCTATCTCGGCAAAGCCTATGCTGCTTGAAGTTCGCAACCTCCATGTCGGCTACGGCGACGCCTCCGCCGTGTGGGACGTGTCGCTCGACGTCGATGCCGGTGAGATCGTCTCGGTCATCGGGCCCAACGGCGCGGGCAAGACCACGCTGATCAATGCCATCGCCGGCATGCTTCGCTGCCGGGCGGGCGAGCTGCGGTTCGACGGCGCGGACATGAAGCGCGTGCGCGCCCACGGCTATTGTGGCCATGGCATCGCGCTGGTGCCCGAGGGGCGGCGACTGTTCACCAAGATGACGGTCGAGGAGAACCTTGAGCTGGGCTGCTATCTGCCGGGACCGCGAGCGGCGCGGGCGCAGTCGCTGGAGCGGGTCTACGGCCTGTTCCCGATCCTGCGCCAGAAGCGCAACCAGCCGGCCGGCGAGCTGTCGGGTGGTCAGCAGCAGATGGTGGCGATCGGCCGGGCGCTGATGGCGCAGCCGCGGATCGTCCTGTTCGACGAGCCGTCGCTCGGTCTCGCGCCGACCATCGTCGACGACATGTTCGACATCATCGTTCGCGTCCGGGACGAAGGCGCCGCCGTGCTGCTGGTCGAGCAGAACGTCGTGAAGGCGCTGAGCGTCGCCGACCGCGCCTACGTGCTGGAGCAGGGGCGCATCGTGGCCACCGGCCTGCCGGACGAGCTGATGAAGCAGCCGCACATCCGCGAAGCCTATCTGGGAGTTTGAGGAGCCTTCATGGCCAAAATCCTGCCCGCCACCCCGTTCGAGGGCGCCAACGAGAACCTGGCGGCGACCACCGCGCCTCAGGATGTCAGCTGTGAGGACGCTGCCACCTTCGACGTTCTGCGCAAGATGCGCGAGGATATCCTGTGCTGCGTCCTGAAGCCCGACCAGAAGCTCAAGTTCGGCGAACTGCGCCAGCGCTACGACACCAGCGTCGGCACGCTACGGGAGGCCCTGTCGCATCTCGTGTCGGAAGGCCTCGCCCGCACAGAATCGGGGCGCGGGTTCCAGGTTGCACCGATCTCTCTGGCCGACTTCCTCGATCTCTCCGAGCTGCGGGTCTATCTCGAGACCAAGACGCTGGCCGACGCAATCCGGCACGGCACCGATGCCTGGGAGGCCGAGATCGTCAGCTCGTACTTCCTGTTGAGCAAGCTCGCGGCGCCCAAGCCGGACGATGCGCTGTCGGTGAAGCAGGAGTGGGGCAAGCGCCACAAGCGCTATCACGACGCGCTGGTGGCGACCTGCCGTTCGCCCTGGTCGCTGCACTACCGCAGCGAGCTCTTCGACCAGGCCCGCCGCTACCACTGGCTGACCATGATTCACAGCCGGCTGCACCGCCGCAACGAGCACCTCGAGATCCGCGACGCCGTGCTGGCGCGCGATTCCGATCTCGCCTGCTCCCTGATGGAGCGGCACATCCGCACCACCGTCGAGCAGGCCGTCGCCGACGTTCCGGGATTGATCCGCGGCAATGCCCGTGCACTGAAGCCCGGCAGGCGCAGCAAGAGCTAAGGGGGAACCATGGACACGATTCACAAGGCAGCAACCTATGATGTCGGCGGCGTGCGCTATCCGCGGCCGTTCAAGATCCGCCGGCTCGGCCATTTCGGCTTCAACGTCGCCGACATGGACAAGGGGCTCGATTTCTACCAACGCCTACTGGGCTTCCGCGTCACCGACACCCGCGACTTCTCCAAGGTACCAGGACGCGAGGAGATGGCGAAGCGGCTGCAGGATCCGCGCATCGTCTTCATGAGCCACAATTCGGATCACCATGCCTTTCTGCTGGCGCACAAGTCTCTGGGGGCGATCTTCGGCGACGATGCGGTCTCGCGCGACGTCACGGTGAACCAGATCACCTGGCAGGTCGGCACGATGGACGAGGTCTTCGCCGCCGCCGATTACTTCCGCGAGCGCGACGTGGAGATCCGCCGGGTCGGCCGCGACATGCCGGGAAGTAATTGGCACACCTACATCCGCGATCCCGACGGGCACACGGTCGAACTCTACTACGGCATGGAACAGATCGGCTGGGACGGCCGCTCCAAGCCGGAGTCGATGTACTACCGCGCCTTCCGCGAGACGCCTGAGCTGCCGCAAATCTCCGAGGAGCAGGAAGTCCGCGATGCCATCGCCAAGGGCATCGACATCAATGCTGGCAACGTCATCCAGGATCGCACCGGCGAGGAGTACGTCGTCGCCGGTAGCCGGCTGCCACGGCCGTTCAAGGTCACAAACATCGGGCCGATGAGCCTGTTCGTGGCGGACGTCGGCGCCTCGGAGGCCTTCTACACGCAGACGATGGGCTTCATCCGCACGGAGGTCGTGACCTGGAAGGGCCATCGCTGCGTCTTCCTGCGTAATGGCAGCGAGCACCATTCGCTGTCGCTGTTCCCGAAGGCGTTGCGCGGCGAGCTGGGGCTGAATCCCGACACGAGTTGCGCCTCGATGGGCGTTGAGGTCGGCAGCTACCAGCAGCTCCGCGATGCGGTGGGCTTCCTGAAGAAGCACGGCGTGCCGTTCACCGACGCCATTCCGCCGGAACTCTATCCGGGCGTCGACTATGCCGCGCACATTCTCGATCCGGCCGGCCATTGCATCATGTTGCACTACTACATGGAGCGCATCGGCTGGGACGGCAAACCGCGCCCGGCCGAGCTTCGCCGCAAGGTCGGCAAGGACTGGCCGGAGGCGATCGAGCCGATGTCCGACACCTATGCCGACCAGACGTTCATGGGACCGCTGGGATAACGACGGCCCAAACAATGAAGATAGGAGGAAACATGAGACGCAGGACTTTACTGATGTCTGCCGCGGCGGCGGCGGTCGGCGCACCCGCGATCGCGCGCGCGCAGGCCTACCCGTCGCAGACCATTCGCCTGATGCACGGCTACGATGCCGGCTCCAACCCTGACACGATCGCCCGTCATCTTAGCGGGCCGCTGACCGAGATCCTGGGCCAGCAGATCGTCATCGAGCCGCGGCCCGGTGCGGCCGAACGGCTGGCGGCCAGCCAGATCGCGCGCATGAAGCCCGACGGCTATACCCTCTACCTGATGACGGGCGGGCAGGCCGTGGTGTCGGCGACCGACCGGAGCCTCAGCTACGATCTCCTCAAGGATTTCGACTTCATCTCGATCGTGACACGGTTTCCCTTCGTGCTCTGCGTCGCGCCGGATTCGCGCTTCAAGACGGTGCAGGCCTACTTCGACGAAGCGAGGAAGGAACCGGGCAAGATCACCTATGGGACATCGGGAGTCGGCTCGACGCTCCACATGGCGATGGAACTGATCCTGGAGAAGACGGGGATCAAGATGGTGCACGTTCCGTACAAGGGCGGCATGGGAGCACCGTATAGCGATCTCGTCGGCGGCAGGCTCGACATGCATGTCGCAACCTTCTCCAGTGCGCAGCCGCTGATGAGGACGGACAAGATGCGCGCTCTCGCGGTGACCTCCAAGGAGCGGCATCCGGGCTTCAAGGATGTCCCGACGATCGCGGAAACGCTCGTGCCGGACTACGACGTCGTATCCTGGCTCGGATTCACCAGCCCTGCCGGCCTGCCACCCGCCATCCGCGATCGGCTCTACGAGGCGTTCAAGCAGGCGATGGCGCGGCCGGAGGTCAAGGGCAAGCTGGAGGAGCTGGGTAACGACACCCGTGTCACCAGTCCGGCGGAATTCCGGGCGCGGGTCGAGGCCGACATGGCGCGCTGGCGTCCGCTCGCCCACGTCGTCAGCCAGTCGTAGAGTGAGATCGAGCGTTCGCGGGAGAGAGCTTCATGAGCAAGTATGGAATCGGCCAGCCGGTGTTGCGTTTTGAGGACCCGCGCCTGCTTCGTGGGCAGGGCCGCTTCGTCAATGACGTGAACCTTCCGGGACAAGCCTACGCCGTGTTCGTGCGCTCGCCGCATGCTCACGCGAAGATCAGGTCCATCGACACCAGGGCCGCGTCCGCGGCGCCGGGCGTGGCTACGGTGCTCACCGGCCACGACGTCGTGGCCGACGGGCTCGGCATGCCCAAGGCGAACATGCCGAGGAAGCGGCCCGACGGTAAGCCGATGTTCGCGCCGCAGCGGCCGGCGCTGGTCGTCGATCGCGTGCGTTACGTCGGCGATCCGGTGGCGATGGTGGTCGCCGATACGCTGGCGCAGGCCAAGGATGCCGCCGAACTGGTCGAGATCGACTACGAGCCGATTCCCTCGGTGACGCTCACCGAGGACACGGTCAAACGCGGGGCGCCGGCGGTGTGGGACGATTGCCCCGACAATATCTCAAACTTCGTCGAGCGCGGGAACAAGGCCGCGACCGAGGAGGCGATCAAGGGCGCCGCGAAGGTCATCAAGCGTCGCTACGTCATCACGCGCGTACATGCCCAGTACATGGAGCCGCGCGGCACGCTGGGCGTCTACGACCAGGGCGAGGATCGCATGACGCTCTACGCGGACGTGCAGTATCCCCATCGCGTGCGCAACATGCTGGCGCAGAACGTGTTCAAGGTGCCCGAGAGCAAGATGCGGGTGATCACGGGCGATGTCGGCGGCGGCTTCGGCACGAAGGGCTGGCAGTATGTCGAGCATCGCCTGACGCTGTGGGCGGCGCGCAAGCTGCTGCGGCCCGTGAAGTGGTGCTGCGAGCGCTCGGAGGCGGTGATGGCCGACGAGCATGGCCGCGACAATGTCGGTGAGATCGAGCTGGCGCTCGACGCCGACAACCGGTTCGTGGCGCTGAGGCTCAACATGCTGGCCAATATCGGCGCCTATGTCGGCTCCGACCGTAATCTGCTGTCGCCGTTCGGGATGATCGGCACGGTGCTGGGCGTCTATCTGATCCCGAAGGCCTATATCAACGTGGTGGGCGTGCTCTCCAACACCAACCCGACCGCGCCCTATCGCGGGGCCGGACGGCCGGAGGCGATCTACCTGATCGAACGTCTGATCGACGACGCGGCCCGCGAACTGGGTGTCGACCGGGTCGAGCTGCGACGCAAGAACATGCTGGCCGAATCGGCCCTGCCGTACCAGAGCCCGGTCGGGCCGTTCTACGATTGCGGCGAGTTCGAGAAGAACATGGACATGGCGCTGAAGCTGGCCGACGTGGCGGGCTATGCGGCGCGTGCCGAGGAATCGAAGAAGCGCGGCAAGCTGCGCGGGCTCGGCATCATCAACGCCATCGAGCAGGCGGCCGGCACCGCCCAGCCGGAATATGCTGAGATCCGCTTCAATCCGGCGGGCACGGCAGCGCTGCTGATGGGCACCAAGGCTCAGGGGCAGGGCCACGAAACCATGTTCAAGCAGATCCTGAACGAGCGCCTGGGCATCGATCCCAACGACGTGCAGTTCATCGACGGCGACACCGACCGTGTTGCCTTCGGCATGGGCACCAACGGCTCGCGCTCGACGGTGCTGGGCGGTTCGGCACTGTTCATGGCGGCGGAGAAGGTGATCGAGAAGGGCAAGCGGTTGGCCGGCCATCTACTCGAGGCTGGAGAGCAGGACATCGAGTTCGCCGAAGGGACCTTCAAGGTCAAGGGCACTGACAAGACGGTGTCGCTGAAGGCCGTCGCGATGGCGGCGTTCAATCCCACCAAGTGGCCGAAGAGCGGCTTCGAGGGCGGTCTCTACGAGAACGCGACCTATCTCGGCGAGAAGGACACCTATCCCAACGGCTGCCATATCTGCGAAGTCGAAGTCGACCCCGATACGGGCGAGGTCAGGCTCGACCGCTATGCCGTGGTCGACGATGTCGGCACGGTGATGAACCCGATCGGCCTCAAGGGGCAGATCCATGGCGGCGTGGCGCAGGGCGTGGGTCAGAGCCTGGGCGAGCAGATGGTCTGGGACCGCGAGAGCGGCCAGCACCTGACCGCTAGCTACCTCTACTACACGATGCCGCGCGCCGATATGATGTGGAGCTTGGA
>JAGNNA010000206.1 GCA_017990895.1 Reyranella sp. | reverse complement strand
GTTCATGGCCGGCGGGCTGCCCTGATAGGGCACATGGAGGATGCGCATGCCGGCCTTGGTCTTCAGCTCCTCCATCGCGACGTGGCTCAAAGTGCCGTTGCCCGACGAGGGGTGGCTGAGCTTGTCCGGGTTCGCCTTGGCGTAGGCGATCAGCTCCGGCAGCGACTTCACCGGCAGCGACGGATGCACCACCAGCACCAGCGGCAGGTCGCAGACGCGCGCAACAGGTTCGAAACTGTTGAGGCTCTGGTAGGCGACGTTCTTGTAGAGGTGCGGATTGATGGCCAGCGCTGCGAGCGGCGACAGGACGAAGGTGCTGCCGTCCGGCGTCGCGCGGGCGACCAGGCCAAGCGCGATGCTGCCGCCCTGGCCCGGCTTGTTGTCGACGATGACGGTCTCTCCCAGCTCGGGCTTCAGCGCCTCGGCGAGCAGCCGGGCAACGATGTCGGTCGCCTGGCCGGCCGGAAAGCCGACCACCAGCTTCGCGACCTTGTCGCCCTGCGCATGGGCGGATGGTGCGGCAAGGGTGGCGAACGAAAGGGCGCCAAACGTACGTCGCAGCATCGTGATCCTCCCTAGATGACCTTGCGTGCCCGGAGGTCCGCGATCTCCGTCGTGGACAGGCCCAGGCCGCCATAGACTTCTTCATTGTGCTGCCCGATCGCCGGACCGGCATGGCGCACCGCACCCGGCGTCTCGGAGAAACGCGGCACCACGCCCTGCATGCGCACCGAGCCCAGCTCCCCGTCGGGCACACTTACGATCGCCTGGCGCGCTTGGAACTGCGGGTCAGCGAACACGTCGGCGATGTCGTAGATCGGCGAGAAGCCCACCTCGTGACGGGTGAAGGTCTCGCGCAGTTCGGCGAGGGTCAGCTTGCCGATGGCGCCGCCGACGATCTCGTCGAGCTCCATGTAGTTCTTCACCCGCGCCGGATTGAGGGCGAAGCGCGGATCCTCCAGCAAGTGCTTCAAGTCCAGCGCCGCGCAGAGTCGCACGAAGATGCTCTGCGTCGAGGCCGCGATCGATGCCCATTTATCGTCGGCCGTGCGGTAGACGTTGCCCGGCGCGGCATACTGGCTGCGGTTGCCCGAGCGCGTGCGCACGGCGCCGAGCTGGTCGTACTCGATCGCCAGGAATTCCAGTGTGCGCATCATCGCTTCGGTCGCCGAGCAATCGATCTCCTGGCCGCGCCGCTCGGGATGCTGAGCGAGATCGTGCAGGGCAGCCAGGATGCCCAGCGCGCCGAACAGGCCGGCGACGGCGTCGGAGATCGGATAGCCGAGATGGAGCGGTCGTCCGTCCTCCTCGCCGCAGATCTGGGTGAAGCCGCTCATGGCCTCAAAGATGCGCGCGAAGCCTGGGCGCCCGGCATAGGGCCCGTCCTGGCCGAAGCCGGTCACCCTCAGGATCGTGAGGCGCGGATTGAGCCCCTGCAGCCAGGCGCGTGTGATGCCCCAGCCGTCGAGCGTGCCCGGGCGGAAATTCTCGACCAGCACGTCGGCATCGGCCGCCAGCTTCGCGAAGAGGTCGCGGCCCTCGGGAATGCGCAGGTCGAGGGTGACGCCCTTCTTGTTGCGGTTGGTGACCTTCCACCACAGCGGCACTCCGTCCTTGTGCGGCGCCAGCGCGCGCAGCGAGTCGCCGACGCCCGGCATCTCGACCTTCACGATCTCGGCGCCGAAGTCGCCCAGCAGGCCGGCGGCGAAGGGACCGGCCACGACCGTCGAGATGTCGACGATCTTCAGGCCCTTGAGGGGGCCGGCGGGCTGTACTTCATTCGTTGTCATTGTGCGTTTCCTCGATGGGCGAGAGCAGGAGTGCCGGCCGCATGCAGAACGGTCAAGCCAGCTAATTCGGATCGCGGGACGTGGACGGCAGACAGGCGCCCGCGAAGGCTGGCACACTGTTAGCCGGAGGCAATTCATGAGCAACGAACTTTGGCGTCTTACCGCAGTCGAGGCCGTTTCGCGTCTCAAGAAGAAGGAGATTTCGCCCCTCGACCTGGTCGAGGCGTCGGCGAAGCGCATGGAAGAAGTCGAGCCCGCGGTGAACGCGATGCCGACGCTCTGCCTCGATCGCGCGCGCGATCACGCCAAGCGGATCATGGCCGGCAAGGCCAACGAGGCCGAGGGTGAGGCGGGCTGGCTGGCCGGCCTCCCGGTCTCGATCAAGGACCTGACCGACGTGGCGGGCGTGCGCACCACCTACGGCTCCCCGATTTTCGCCAACCATGTGCCGGAGAAATCCAATCCGCTGGTCGAGCGCATCGAGCGCAAGGGCGGCATCGTCATGGGCAAGTCGAACACGCCGGAGTTCGGCGCGGGCGGCAGCACCTTCAACGAGGTCTTCGGCCGCACGCGCAATCCCTGGAACACCTCGCTCACCTGCGGCGGCTCCACGGGCGGCGGTTCGGTCTCGGTGGCGACCGGCGAGGTCTGGCTGGCGCACGGCTCCGACCATGGCGGCTCGCTGCGACGACCCGGCACCTACTGCTCGACGGTTGGTATCCGTCCGTCGGCGGGTCGCGTGACGCGCGGCACGTCGAACAATCTCTATTCGCCGCAGTCGGTGCAGGGGCCGATGGCGCGCAACGTCGCCGACCTGGCGCTGTTCCTCGACACGATGTCGGGCTTCTGCCCCCACGATGCCATGACCTTCGACGCGCCCGCTGTGTCGTTTAGCGCCGCGGTGGCCAATCCGGTTTTGCCGAAGCGCGTGGCCTTCACAATCGACTTCGGCGGCCGGTTCGAGGTCGACCGCGAGATCCGCGAGATCTGCACGAAGATGTCGCGGCGCTTCGAGGAGCTGGGCTGCATCGTCGAGGAAGTGTCGCCCGACTTCGGGCCGGTCGACGAAGTCTTCATGGCGCTCCGCAGCCAGCAGTTCCTCGTCGATCGCGAACTGCAGATCCAGCAATATCGCGACAAGTTCAAGCCCGACATCATCTGGAACACCGAGCTCGGGCTGAAGCAGACGACCAGCCAGCTCGCCTGGGCCGAGCGCGAGCGGGCGGCGCTCTATCGGCGGATGCTCACCTTCTTCCAGACCTACGACCTGCTGGTGACGCCGGGGTCGCCGACCGCAGCCTTCGACGTCAACCTGCGGGCACCGGCGACCATCGCGGGCAAGAAGCTGGAAAACTACATGTCAGGTTCGACGCTCAACTCCGCGATCACCGTGACCGGCAGCCCGGCGATCGCCGTGCCCTGCGGCTTCGACAGCTTCGGCCGCCCCGTGGGCCTGCAACTCGTCGGCAAGCCGCGTGGCGAGGCCGCGCTCCTGCAGGCGGCCGCGCTCTACGAGAAATTGGTCGGCTTCGATCGACTGCTTCCCATCGACCCCAAGCCAGGAACCGTGCCACCATCTTCCCCATAAACGGGAGGAGACAACAATGCGGGTCGTCATTACCGGCGCAAGCCGTGGCATCGGTCGAGCGACCGCCTTGAAACTTGCATCCGATGGCGCGGAGGCAATGACCCTCTGCGACGTCGCCTATCTCGACGAGCTGGAAGAGCTCGCGACCAGCCTGCGCACCTCGGGATGCAAGGTGCGCACGCTGAAAGCCGACATGGCCAAGCCCACGGAGCCAGCCAAGGTGATCGCCGCCGCGGTCAAGGCGATGGGCGGCATTGACGCTTTGGTCGGCAATGCCGGCATCACGGCCCCATCGAAGCTGGTCGACCTCGACCTTGCGACCTGGAACCGCGTGTTCGACATCAACCTGCGCGCCAACTGGCTGCTGGCCAAGGCGGCCCATCCGCATCTCAAGCGCTCCAAGGGCGCCATCGTGATGCTGGCCTCGATGGCCGGCGTCGTGCCGCAGCTTCCCACCGGCGCCTACAGCCCGACCAAGGCCGCGCTGATCATGCTGACGGAAATGATGGCCCAGGAATGGGCGCCCGACGGCATCCGCGCCAACGCGGTCTGCCCCGGCTTCGTCCATACCTCGATGACGGAGGCCATCTACAGCAAGCCGGCGCTGGCGCGCGGCCGCGCCAGGCTGGTGCCGCTCGGCCGGGTCGCCAAGCCGGGCGACATCGCCGATGCCATCGCGTTCCTGCTGGGACCGCAGGCCAGCTATATCACCGGGCAATCGCTGCTGGTCGATGGCGGCCTTGTCCATTCGGTCCTCAACCATGTGCCGGGAGTCGCCGCGACACCGAAGTCGAAGTGAAAGACAAGATGAATTGAAAGGGAGTGAAATGAAGGCATCGCTCTTCTACCTGCCGAGCATCACTTCCATATCGAAGGCTTCGAGCTTTCCAACAACCCGGTCCTGCTCGACCTCTACTTCGCGATGCAGACCAAGCGGATCCGTGTCGGGCAGCTCGGCATCGTGCTGCCGGCCTCGAATCCCATCCGCGTGGCCGAGGACATCGCGATGCTCGACCACATGACCGGCGGCCGCGCCAACGCAGGCTTTGCGCGCGGCTACCAGCGGCGCTGGGTCGACATCATGGCACAGCAGACGCACGGCATTCACGGCGCGCTGCCCAACCAGCACGACGAGATCGACAACGCCAATCGCCTGGCGTTCGAGGAGAATTTCCGCATCGTCAAGAAGTGCTGGACGGAGGAGATGCTCACCCATGACGGCAGGTTCTGGAAGATCCCGGCCGGGCCGACGCCGTGGACGCTCGATACGACGGAGAAGTGGGGCAAGGGCGTCGAGAACGGCATCCTGAAGTCGGTCGGCGTCGTGCCCAAACCCCTGCAGAAGCCGCATCCACCCTTGTTCCAGCCCTTCGCCAGCTCGGAGAACACCGTCCGCTTCTGCGCCCAGGAGAACGTGACGCCGATCCTGCCGCCGATGCATCCGTTCCACGAGGACAAGCTCTACAGCGTCTATGCCGAGGTTTCGGGCAAGCCCAAGGGGCAGGGCACGGGCGTGCTGCGCGACGTCATCATCGCCGACACCGACGAAGAAGCGATGGCGCTGTGGCAGAACTCGGGGCAGTTCTCCGGTCGCGCCTGGTTCGAGCCGTTCGGTTTCCGCAAGGGCATGGCCGATCCCAAGACCGGCCGGTTTCCCACGCCGGAAGAAGTGATTGCCGAGGGCTATGCCTATGTCGGTACGGTCGATACCGTGTTGCGCGGCATGGAGATCCAGCAGAAGCGGCAACCCGTCGATTGGGTCTTCTGTTACACTTACAATAGCTTGGTGCCGCATCCGGTCCTGATGAAGTCGATCGAGAGCTTCTGGACCAAGGTGATGCCGCGCTTCCGTTAGACCCCCTAGCTCCGCGCGAGGACCGCCATGGGCATGTTGAGCGACGAGGAACATGGCGGGCTCCTGCCGGCTCGACTGGCCGGCAAGGCAACGCCGGTGCCGACGCAGGTCGTTTCCAGCGACGAATTCCTGCCCATCCCGCAAACCGAGCAGCAGAGGAAGGTCGAGGCGCGCATGAACGCGCTCGGCGACGAATTCGGCAAGAGCAACGGCCTGTCGCGCCGCCGCTTCTTCCAGACCGCGGCCGGCATGGCCACGGCGTTCGTCGCCATGAACGAGATCCACGGTCCGCTCTACGGCGCCTCCCCGGCAGAGGCCAAGAGCGTCGACCTCGCCCAGGCTCGCGCCGATGGGTTGAAGGACCAGTTCATCATGGACGTGCACACGCACTTCCTGCGCGACGACACGCGGCTCGAAGGCTTCGTGCGCGGCCGCGAGGCGGTGGGCAAGGCGGGCTGGAATCCGGAACTCGTCGGCAAGCCGCAGACCATCGACGATCTCAAATATCCCAACTGGTTCAAGGAGATCTATCTCGACAGTGACACCAAGGTGGCCCTGCTGAGCGGATCGGCCTCGGAGGATCCGCGCGACTGGTTCCTGACCAACGAGATGAAGGCCGAGGCGCGCGAGAAGGTGAACAAGGCGGCCGGTTCGAAGCGCTGCCTGTCGCACGCCATCTTCACGCCAGGCTACGACGGCTGGATGGAAGAGGTCGACAAATGCATCGCGACCCTGAAGCCCGATTCATGGAAGGGCTACACGGTCGGCGACAACACCAACAAGGACCTGGCGCGTCATCCCTGGCGCATGGACGACGAGAAGCTCGTGTATCCCTTCTACGAGAAGATCGTTAAGGCGGGCCACGACATCGTCTGCGTGCACAAGGGCCTTTATCCGCCGTCGGTGTCGCAACGCTGGCCGCACCTGACGCAGTACGCGACGGTCGACGATGTCGGGAAAGCCGCGAAGGACTGGCCGCAGATCCGCTTCGTCGTCTACCACTCGGCCTTCCGCTGGACCGGCGCACCCGGTGCTTCGGCCAGCGGCTATGCGCAGTTCGAAAAGACCGGCCGCGTCGACTGGACGTCGGACCTCGCGGAGATTCCCGCCAGGTATGGCATCAGCAACGTCTATGCCGACCTCGGCCAGATCTTCGCCCAGACCACGGTGACCGAGCCGCGCCTGTGCGCGGCTCTGATGGGCATGCTGATCAAGGGCATGGGCGTGGATCACGTCGTGTGGGGTACCGACGCCGTGTGGACCGGCGCACCGCAATGGCAGATCGAGGCGCTGCGCCGGCTGGAGATTCCCGAGGACATGCAGAAGAAGTTCGGCTTCGCCCCGCTCGGCAGCGCCGACGGTCCGGTGAAGCGCGCAATCTTCGGCGAGAACTCGGCGAAGATGTACAAGTACAACATCAAGAAAGCCGCCTGGCGCGACGACCGCTTCGCCGCGATCAAGTCGGACTATGAGCGCGCCGGACGTGAGCCGTCGAACCTGCGCTACGGGTTTGTGGTGCCGAGCTAATTGAAGATTGAGGGATCGATCAGCGGCCGGCCGCGCGGACGGGCGGCTTCGGGGCGGTCGCACTTCTGGAACCGGCCGCGGCCGGCCGAGCCGCTCATGCGGCCTTCGTCCATCACCACCTCGCCGCGCGACAGGGTCATCACGGGATAGCCGGTGAGCTCGCGACCCTCGTAGGGCGTGTAATCGCAGTTGTGGTGGAGGATCGAGTTGGTGAGGCTCACCCGGCGCTCGGGATCCCAGAGCACGATGTCGGCATCGGAACCGACGGCGATCGTGCCCTTGCGCGGATGCAGGCCGTAGATCTTCGCGGCGTTGGTCGAACTCAGCGCAACGAACTGCTGCAGGCTGATGCGGCCCTTGTTGACGCCTTCGGAGAAGAGCAGCGGCAGTCGCGTCTCGACGCCCGGCACGCCGTTGGGGATCTTGCGGAAGCTCTGTGCCGCGCCCGGCAGCTTCTTGCCGCGCACGTCGTCGAACTTGAAGGCGGCATGGTCGGACGACAGGACCTGGAAGGTGTTGGCCGACAGGCCGGTCCAGATATGCTCCTGATTGTCGGTACCGCGCGGCGGCGGCGAGCAGACGCACTTGGCGCCTTCCTCGCCCGGCTTCTCGAAATCCTCTTCGCTCAGGAAAAGATACTGCGGACAGGTCTCGCCATAGACGCGCAGGCCGCGCGCCTGGGCGCGCTGGATTTCGTGCATCGCCTCCTTGGCCGAGACATGAACCAGCAGCATCGGCACGTCGAGCAGCTCGGCGAGCGAGATCGCACGGTGCGTGGCCTCGCGCTCGACCACGAAGGGCCGCGACGTCGCGTGGAAATTGGCGGCCGTCATGCCCTTCAGCTCCAACCGCTCCGTCAGCCAGGTGATGCAGTCGGAATTTTCCGCATGGATCATGAGCATCGCCTGCTCGCGCCGCGCGGCGGCCAGCGCATCCAGCATTTCGCGGTCGGTGAGCTTCACGTCGTCATAGGTCATGTAGACCTTGAACGATGTGTAACCGTCGGCGACCAGTGCGGTGAAATCCTGGCCCATGATCTTCTCGCTGGCGTCCGACAGGATCACATGGAACGCATAGTCGATCAGCGACTTGCCCTCGGCGCGGGCGTGATACTTGTTGACCGCGTCGCGCAGGGGCTGGCCTTTGTTCTGGTAGGCGAAGGGAATGATGGTGGTGGTTCCGCCCGCCGCGGCGGCGCGGCTGCCGCTCTCGAAATCGTCGCAGAAGACCGAGCCGTCGGCCGTGTCCTGGTCGAAATGGACGTGCGCGTCGATGCCGCCGGGCACGGCGATCAGGCCCTTGGCATCGATCTCGCGACGGCCCTTGTCGAGTTTTTCGCCCAGCGCCACCACGCGCCCGCCGACGATTCCGATATCGCCCTTCACCACGTCGGAGGCCGTGGCAATCGTCGTGTTGCGAATGACGAGATCGTACTCGGCCATGAATCCTCCCGGGTCGGCTTTGCGCTGTAGTATAGCAAGTCCCGTGCCCGTCTCCGGTGGCCCCGTCTGCGCCTAGACCGGGGACGCGGGCCGGTCCAAACTCTCGCCAACAACATGGGAATGGCAATGAAACGCTGGGTTGGCTCCCTGATCTCCGTGCTGGCTGTGGTCGGTCTCGGCGCGCTTGCGCAGGCACAGACCGCCGCCATCAAGCCGGCCGTCGTCTTCAGCACCGGCGGCAAGTTCGACAAGTCCTTCAACGAGGGCGTCTGGCAGGGCGCCGAGCGCTTCAAGAAGGAGACGAACATCGCGGTCTCGGAGTTTGAGCCCAGCAACGAGACCCAGTTCGAGCAGGCGCTGCGCCGCTTCGCCCAGCGCGGACAAGATCCGATCATCGCCGTTGGCTTTTCGCAGGCAGTTGCCCTCGGAAAGGTCGCGCGGGAATTCCCCAACATCCACTTCACCGTCATCGACAGCGTGGTGGACCTGCCCAACGTCCAGTCGGTCGTGTTCAAGGAGCAGGAAGGGTCGTTCCTCGTCGGCGTGCTGGCCGCGATGGCCTCGAAGAGCGGCAAGATCGGCTTCGTGGGCGGCATGGACATACCGCTGGTGCGCCGCTTCCAGTGCGGCTTCGAGCAGGGCATCAAGTACGTCAGTCCCAATGCCGAGCTCATAACCAACATGACGGGGACGACGCCCGCCGCGTGGAACGATCCCGGTCGCGGCGCGGAGCTGGCCAAGGGGCAGTTCGACCGCGGGGTCGACGTCGTCTATGCCGCCGCCGGCACGACCGGACTCGGCGTACTCCAGGCGACCAAGGATCGCGGCAAGCTCGGGATCGGAGTCGACTCCAACCAGAACCACCTCCAACCCGGCAACATGCTGACCTCGATGCTGAAGCGCGTCGATCTCGCGGCCTAT
>JAGNNA010000205.1 GCA_017990895.1 Reyranella sp. | reverse complement strand
CCAGCGCGCGCTGCAGCGGGTCGGCGGGGAGAAGGGCGGGCGACGGCGCGAGACGCTCGGCCAGCAGCAGGATGTCGAGCCAGCGGTTGAGCGGCGGGCCGTCGCGCCAGGCGACGACGGGGGCGCTGTTCTGGCCCGACCAGGCGACGATCTCCGCGTTGGCGGCGCCGAGATCGAGCGGGGCGGCGACATAGTCGAGTCCCTTGATCTCGAGGATCGTCTTGGCGGCCTGGCTCCATGGGCTCGGCACGCCGCGCACCAGGACAATGCGCAGTCCGTCCTGGCCGACGATCTCGGCGGGAGTCCTGTAAGCGAGCATGGCGTCTCCTCCAGTCACAATCTTTGTGGTCGCACGAGGGCAAAGCCAACGATCATTTCGATGGCTGGAGACGAGAATTTCTCACACCGTCATTCACGCTTCTTTGAACGAAACTCCGTTCACGCGCACACGCTGAGCGCGTAAGCCGTTCAGCCCGTTCGGAAAGCGCAGGAACATGTCATCAGCCCTCACCCAGGATGGCGCCGTCTCGCGCCTGCGGCTGCGGCTCCAGGAAGAAGAGCATAACGGCCTGGCCTTCGCGTTCCGCTTCCGGCTGATCGCGCTCGGCATCGTCGCGGTGTGGCTGTTGTTCGCCGCCGGGCCGGCGCGAGTCGGCATCGGCGTGGGCGCCTGCGTGACGATGATGGCGTCGGCCTTGATCGTCTATACGTTGCGCAGCTCGCGGCACGCCAGGTCGGTGCAGCTCGCCGTCACGGTGCTCGACGTGACGGTCATCACGATCGGCACGCTCGTGCCGATTCCCGGCGCGCCGGACAACGGCCTGTGGCTCGAACAGGTGTTCGGCCGGCGCTCGCTGTTCCTCTACCTGGTCATTTATCTCACCGCGAGCGCGCTCAGCTATTCGGTGCGCACCGTGATCCTGACCGGCGCGGCCTCGCTGGTGGCACTGGTCGGCAGCTTCGTCTGGACCGCGCTCGATCAGGCCCGTGCCCATGGCATCGATCTCGTGGGCGCGGCCGACCTCTGGCCGATGGTGCGGGGCATCTTCGCGCGGCTGATCGGTCCCGGATTCGTGACGCCCGAGGCCTTCCTGATCCAGCAGCTCATCTTCATGACGCTGTGTACCGGCTTCATCGCCGTCGCGGTGTGGCGGGCACGCGCCCATCTCGGTCGCACCCTGGCGGCGGAAGGCGAGCGCAACAATCTCGCGCGCTACTTCTCGCCCAACCTCGTCGATCGCCTGGCGGGCGCCGAGAACGATTTCGAGGTGGGCCGCGAAAGCAAGGCCACCGTGCTGTTCGTCGACGTCGTGGGGTTCACGCGGCTGATGGAAGGGCAGCCGCCGCAGCAGACCATCAACTTCCTGCGCGTCTTCCATCAGCGCATGGCCGAATGCATCTTCGCCCACGGCGGCACGCTCGACAAATTCATCGGTGACGGCGTCATGGCGACCTTCGGCACGCCGGACGCCCAGCCCGACGACGAGACCCGCGCGCTGCGCTGCGCCCTCGCCATGGTGCGGTCGGTCGAGGCCTGGAATCGCGGCCGCCGGATGCGCGGCCTGCCGGCCGTGCGCATCGCCGTCGGCGTGCATGTCGGGCCCGTGCTGATGGGCGCCATCGGCAGTCCCAATCGCCTCGAATACAGCGCCGTCGGCGACACGGTGAACGTGGCGAGCCGGCTGGAGCATCTGGCGCGGGCACACGACGCGGCCATCGTCACCAGCGCCGAGACGCTGGCCGCCGCCGTCAACTCGGGCGGATTCGGCGCGGCCGACAGCCGGTACTTTCGTCCCGTGGGCGCGGTCCAGGTGCCTGGTCGCGGCGAGCCGGTCGAGGTCTTCATCGTGCCAATGTCCAACGGGGCCGCCCGCTGAGCGGCCTGGCGGGCCGCAGCGCGAGCCGAGGACGTGGCGTGGCGTGACGCCCGTCGAACGGACTGTTAGCGTCCGCGCTATAGATCAAGAAAAGTCGTGTGGAGGAGTCATGTTCGAGTTCAAGCCTACCCGCCGCGCCCTGCTGGCCGGTGCCGCCGCGACCCTCGCTGCGCCCAGTCTCGCGCGCGCGCAGGACGCCTTCCCCAACAAGCAGATCAAGTTCGTCGTGCCGTGGACTCCGGGCGGCGCGACCGACAACATCTCGCGCATCGTCACGGCCAAGATGTCGGAGCTGCTAGGCCAGCAGGTGCTGATCGACAATCGCGCCGGTGGCGGCGGCACGATCGGCACCGATGCCATCGCCAAGGCGGCACCCGACGGCTACACGATCGGCCTGATCACCGTCTCCATGTTCTGCATGGCGCCGGCGCTCTACGCCAAGCTGCCCTACGATCCGGTGAAGGATTTCTCGCCGATGGCCGGCATGTCGGTGTGGCCCAACATGCTGGTCGTCCATCCCAGCGTGCCCGCGAAGACCGTGCCGGAGCTGATCGCCCTGCTGAAGGCCAATCCCGGCAAGTACAACATGGCCTCCTCCGGGTCGGGCACGACGATCCATCTTGCCGGCGAGATGTTCAAGCAGCTCACCGGCACCGACATGGTGCACGTCCCCTACAAGGGCAGCGCCGGCGCGATGCAGGATCTCATTGCCGGCAACGTGCACATCATGTTCGACAACATGCCGAGCTGCTGGCCGCACGTGCAGGCCGGCAAGCTGCGGGCGCTGGGCGTCACCAGCCGCGAGCGCAACAAGGCGGCGCCCGACGTGCCGGCGATCATCGAATTCGTGCCCAACTATGTGGTTGAGGTCTGGATGGGCTTCGGCGGGCCGGCCGGCGTGCCGAAGCCGATCGTCGACAAGCTGGCCGCCGTCGGCACCAAGGCGCTGGAGGATCCCGACGTCAAAGCGAAGTTCGCGGCGCTGGGCAGCGATCCCTGGCCGATGCCGCCCAAGGGGCTGCAGGACCGTATCGTGAGCGAGATTGCCGTCTGGGCACCGATCGTCAAGGCGAGCGGCGCCAAGGTGGACGGCTGAGGCCGGCCCAACCGGACATCGAAGCGGCGCGCCGTTCTCCGTCGTGGAGGGCGGCCTTTGCCGCCGTGATTCTCCTTGCTTGCGGTTCCGGCCCTTGGCTTATGGGCCGCGGACAGCGTTGCTGAGTCAACTGATCGCATCCCCGCTAGTCGAAGCGTTCGGTCGCGGCGTGGTCCAAAGCGGCGGTCTTCGGTGCGCAGAGTGATGTCCGGTTCGTTCAGGATGCACGAGACAGTTCGAGGTACTCCGCTGTGTTCCTGAGCTCGGGGTAACTCTCGGCGAGGGCATGCAGTGTCTGTCTTGTGGTGTGGTCCGATCCAAACAGGCGGATGCGGGAATGCAGGCAGCGCAGGCGCCATGATCCGCTCTTCTGCATGTCGGCGACTGCGCCTGCCTCTTCGAGGGTCCGGGCAACGAGTTCCTCGTTGGCGCCGGACGCGCGATGGGTCACCGCCTGGGCGCGCAACAGCTCCGGAAGATAAAAGGCGATGTTCATGCGCCGGGCCCGGTCGATCGCTTCATTGATGCAGGTCGCGGCGTCGGCCGCCATGCCCGCGCCGAGGTGAACGTCGGTGAGAAGCCCGAGGAAATACGGCCGCATCAGTTCGGCGCCCGTCTGGCGATAGCTTTCCAGCGCGGCGGCGAGACGAGGAACACCGCCGTTTACGTCTCCGGCGCGCCCCTGCGCCCAGCCGCCCAGAGCATCCGCCCAGGACGCCCAGTAGGGAAACACGTGTTGCGCCGCTACATCCGCCAGTTCCGAAGCGGCATGCAGCGTCGCTTCGGCATCGCCTCGGCATTGCTGAACGGAGGCAAGGAAGGACAGGGCGAAGGCGAGGCTATGCGGATGGTCGATGCTGTGCGCGAGGTCGACGGCACCGACGGCTTCGGCGAGCCCGGTCACCGGTCGTCCCGCAAGCCAATGCGCCCACGCCGCGTTGCAACGAGCCAGCACCGCCGGGTCCGAGCCGTAGTCGAAACGGTGGCTGCGATGGTGTTCCGGATCGTAGAGGCGCAGCGCATGACCGAGTTGCTCGCAGGCTTCGTCGTAGCGGCCGCAATAGAGCAGATTGAGGCCCATCGGGCGGTGCGCCTGCAGCAGCAGGCCGGCGTCGCCATCGGTTTCCGCAATCTCGATCAACCGGCGCCCGATATCGGTCGCCGATTCCACACGTCCGCGAACCATGGCGAAGGTCTGCAGGCCGCGCAGCGCGCGAAACAACAGGCCCCTATCCTCGACGGAGACGCAAAGCCGCTCCGCCGCCGAGTAGGCCGCCTCGACTTCGGGCGCGGCGTTGCCGTGCGTGGCGATCAGCTGGCCGCCCAGGGAGACCTGCAAGGCGAGTTCCAGCCTGTCGCGCTCGGCATTCGCCGGCAACCCTGCCAGCAGCGCGAGCGCATTGCGGAAATGCTGGACCGCTTCGACGTTGGCCGACCGTTCGCTCGCGCGGCGTCCGGCGCGGCGCCATGCGGCGATGGCGTCGACCGCCCGGCCGGCCTGCGCGAGATGTGTTGCGACCACCTCGGGCTGGCGATCCAGGGCATCGGGCATGGCACGCAGGATGGCATCGGCAATCTCGGCATGGAGCCGCCGGCGCTCGCTCCGCAGCGTCGTCTCGTAGACTTCATCGCGCAGCAAGGCATGATGGAACCGTAGCCCGCCATCGGCGCCGGCATCCTCGATGAAGCCCTGGCGCATCAGGTAGTCGACATCGGCCTGGAGATCGTGAGGTTGTGCGCCTAGCGCGGCGGCGAGGCCGGCGATTGTGAAGAACTGACCGAGTGCCGCGGCGTACTGGAGCAGCGAGCGTCCGCGGGCCAGCCCGTCGATACGGGCCCGCAGCAGGTCGCGCAGCGACGCCGGCACGGAGGAGGGAGAAGCCATCCCCGGCTGGCTCGCCATCGATCGCGCCAGTTCGTTGACGAACAGCGGGATGCCGTCGGCCCGGCGGCGGATTGCGTCGACCGACGCCGAACTCAACCCGCCAACCGGATCCAGGGTGACCAGCAACGCTTCGACCTCGCGGTCGGACAGCCGGTCCAGGGTCATGTCGACGCGCGACGGATGTGCGGGCCAACCCAGCGTGAATTCCGGTCGCGCCGAACAGACGACGAGCAGGCGCGCCGCGCGCAGGCGCATGAAAAGCGCTTCCAGGAGATCGAGCGTCGAGTCGTCGGCCCAATGCAGATCTTCGACCACGAGCAGCTCGGCGTGTTTCGATGTCGTTGCAAGCAGCCAGTGCAGCAAACCGTCGAACGTCTCCTGACGTCGGCGATTGGGCGAAAGATCACCCCATTCATCGGGATTGCGGGGCGGCAGGTCGAGCAGGAGGCCGAGGCGGTCGATATCGAGCGGCGCGACACCTGCCGCCGACATCGCCTGTTGCAGCTTGAGCCATCGCGCGTCGTTGCCGTCGTCGGGCATGATGGCGGCCTGCTGCAACAGGAGTTCGACGAACGGGTGCAGGGCGCTCGTCGACATGTAGGCCGAACAGAAGGCGCGCAGGACGACGCCGCCTGCGGCGATCACCCGGTTCTCGATCTCTTCCGTCAGTCGACTCTTGCCGATGCCGGGCTCGCCGCTCAGCAGTATGAACTGAGCGGAGCCCTTCGCCGCCCGTTGCCAGCGCTCGTAGGCGACCTCGAGTTCCCGGGCACGACCGACAATTCCCGAGCCCACCGCTCGGCGACGATGCTCCGGCACCGATTTTCGCCGCAACAGCCGATGGACGCGGAGCGGCGCCTCTACGCCCTTGACGTCACGCAGGCCCATTGCCTCCAGCTCAAAACCTGCCTCGATCAGCGGCCGGGTGCTGTCGCTGACCACGACCGTGTTCAGTTCGGCGAGGCCTTGCAGGCGCGCCGCCACGTTCAGTGTTTCGCCGATCAGGGCGTCATGCTCGCGCGACGAACCCGCTTCGAGGTCGCCGGCCATCACCGGGCCGGTGTTGATGCCGATGCGGACCGCCAGTGCTTCGCCAAGTCCCATGGGCGCAACATCGATCGACCGCACACGATCCGCGATCTCGAGCGCGGCCCGGGCGCCGCGGCGGGCGTCGTCCTCATGGGCGCGCGGATAGCCGAAGGCGATGAGCAGGCCGTCGCCGAGATAGCGCATGACCGAGCCGCTGTGCCGCCCGACGATCTCGGCGCAGGTGGCACGAAAGGCGCGGATGACCTCGCCGTAATCTTCGGGATCGAGTCGCCGCGACATTGCCGTCGAATGCGCCAGATCGCAGAACAGGACGGTGAGCTGCCGGTTCTCGACGGCCTCCCGGCGCGGTGCCGCGGCGACACGCGGGGCGACAATCACGGTCGCGACCGGGCTGCCGCACTGTCCGCAGAATCTGAACCCGGGTGGATTGGACGTGCCACACGCCCCGCAGGAAGATGACAATATCTGCCCGCAGCCGCCGCAGAAGCGCGACTCGGGTGGGTTGTCGAATTCGCAGCGGATGCACTTCATGACCAGGGCCGCCACCTTGCCAAGCTGACAATTATACCCTAGCCTTTGATTGCAATCAGCAATCGACGGACCAGGTGTCTTGTCTCCTGCCGTCAGAATGTGTCGGGGGGCGCATGGCTGAAAGGACTCCAAAATCCAACGGCTCGTCTGGCGGCGAAGCGCGCAAAGTCCTCCATCAGAAGGTGATCGAGGCCTTGAAGCAGGTCTCTGCGATGAAGGCGCGCGAGAAGCCAATCGAAATACCCGTCGTCATTGTGACCAATAGGCCACCGGATGTGGCACCACTTCCCGGCCTGTCGCCGACCATTGTTTCAGGGCCGGGTCCGGCCGGCGAAGCGGCAAGCAGATTGCCGCAACAGTTCCGGTGGCAGGTAACTTTGCAGGTAAAGCCGGGCGCGGCCGGTCACAAAGAAGCCTTCGGCTTCGTCAAGACGCTCGCTTCCGCGCCTAGCGTCATTTCCATCGAACCGGCGCCCGGCCTGTCGCCGGACCTCTACTATTCCATTCCCGAGATACAGGCGCGGCGCAATCCACCGGACGGCGTGGCCGATGTCCCGCATGACGGGACCGGCGTGATTGTCGGTGTAGTCGATTTCGGCTTCGACTTCGCGCATCCCAATTTTGTCAACGGGAGCGGAAGCAGTCGCACGCTTGCGATTTGGGATCAGAACCCATCCGGCGCACCCTATCCACCAATCGACGACTTCAAGCCGATCGCAACTCCGCGCCGATGGTACGGCGAGAGAAACGCAGGCGACCTCTACACATCATCCCACGTCTATTTTCGTAACGATAACACGCGGTCTGTCGCCGGCTTTCCCGCAACGGTCACGCCCTTCCTCG
The DNA here is from genome assembly GCA_017990895.1 of Reyranella sp. Classification (GTDB taxonomy): domain Bacteria; phylum Pseudomonadota; class Alphaproteobacteria; order Reyranellales; family Reyranellaceae; genus Reyranella. Next base: position 1,851 of record JAGNNA010000205.1, on the reverse strand, counting down.
ACGATCGAGTGGCATTGCCCGATCCATATGACGGTTACTACGACCCGCATGCCAACTACTACCTAGATGATGCGCCGAAGGATGTAGCTGCCCACGGCACCCATATAGCCGACATCGCGGCCGGCAACGGGCGGAGTCGGGCCGGCCGACCGGGTGTCGCGCCTAAGGCCGATATCGTCTTCGTGCAGGTCCGCAAACCCGACCTCGCTGACTGGAAGATCAATGCTGCGGATGTCCTGAATGGCATTCATTTCATCTTTGCGTTAGCGAACAAGCTGCGGAAGCCGGCCGTCGTCAACTTGAGCATGAACTACTATGCCGGCCCCCATGACGGCAGTGGACCATGGGAAGCGACGCTCGATAATCTGGTTGCCGACGAAGACTTGGGCGACGGAAGTGGCGGAAAGCTGCCGCGAATGGTGGTCGTGTCGGCCGGTAATGCCTATGGCCGCAACCAGCATGCCTGCGTCGCGCTTGAGCCCTCGTCCAGCGAAGAGGAGGTAATTCGGTGGACCATGCGAAAGAACGACCAGACGGATAATCTCCTCACGATCTGGTATGCAGCGGCAATCGGCGGCGACAAGATGAACGTGGTGGTACGCAACAACAAGTTCATCAAGGCGAGCACCAATCAGAACGGCAAGACCGGTGAGAACGAGGCCGCCGTGACGATTTACGACAAGAACGCGACGGCAAACAATATCGGCACCATCGAAACCCGATGGCGCATCGGAGACAAGAGAGCTATCCGCATTCGACTGAAGTCGTTGACCAATAGTGACAACGTGCCGGCGAAAGCTACGGTGAACATTGCATTGAAATGGAACGACGCAACAGTGGCAAACAAGCGCTGTCATGCCTGGGTCGAGCGTGACGACCTTCGCGGGCAGGGCAAGTGGCAAAGCGTCATTGCGGGCCCGGGGCGGGACGAAGGGTCGCTCGCCAAGGATGAGTGGCAGACCTTGGGCGATTTTGCCTGTGGCACCCGCATCATAGCCGTCGGTGCGTATGGCGTACTGACCGATCCTGCGACGAATGAAATCAGGGAGCGTCCTCTGCTGGACGCATCCTCGGCAGGACCGCCCGTCAGCTATACGACATTGGATGATCCCAATGACCTGACGGCGGGGTTCGGCTCAGGCCAACCCCTGCTGATCGCGCCGGGTGTCGCCATCTCGGCGGCGCGGTCGAAAGGAGGCCGGTTCATTGATCCGGATCCGACAAGGCCACACTCCTCACCACGTTATCCGATCAGCGTCGTGATGTCGGGAACGAGCATGGCTTCCCCCCATGTCGCGGGTGCTGTCGCCATACTGCTTCACAAGAACATGGCCGCACTCGGCAGTGCGAAAGGCTACCAGGATGTACGAAACGCAATCCAGGCCGGGACTGCGGCAGCCGGGCCTTACGATGAACGCTCAGGATTTGGGCGACTGAACGTCGTCCTCGCCCACGCCAGCCTCGTATAGGCCCGAAATGGCAAGCGGATGGAGAAAAGCTTGATCGGCGAATGGGGGCTCCTGCCGCTTCACAATCCGCAGCAGCTTGACTCGCCGTTCAAGGTGACATTGTCCTTTACGCATACCTGCAATCTCGACTGCCGCCCCTGCTATGCCGATTGCGGCCGCAGGCAAGACAGGCAGGAGCTTACGACCAGGGAATGGATTGCCTTCCTCGATCGGGCTGCTGCCGACGGAGTCATCGCTGTTCTGGTCGAGGGCGGCGAACCATTGCATAGAGCCGACGCCCTCGACGTCCTCGCACATGCGACACCCATGATGCTCACGCGTCTGCGCACCAATGGTACGCTGGTGACGGAGGATACTGCGCGGCGACTCGCGGACATCGGTG
>JAGNNA010000203.1:7506-9154 GCA_017990895.1 Reyranella sp. | reverse complement strand
CCGCTCGGACGGCGAGGTCGGTGTCGTGGATTTCTGTCTCATCTCGTTCCTCTCTGGATAACGAGGAGCCGGAAATCCTCTCTTCCTCAAGACCCTAAATCTGTATCAGTGGTCCTGACGACGGACACGAGCCTCGGCTATTTGACGCCGGCCGAGTTCGCCGCAAAGCTTCAACACACCAACGCAGCTCCCGCTTTCGCAACGGGCCGGGGCGCTGCGCGGCATGGCGGCTTCGCGCCCCGGCCCGTTGCAGCACCGTTCGAGTTGGGACAATCGAAAGACCAGGAGGCGCCGGTTCTTCCAGCTTAACCGTGGTCCGAAGAATCAGGGCAGGTCAGTTCTGCCTTGATTCGACCGGGGAGCGGACACTCCCTCTCCAGTGCAACAGCCTTCTTGCCGTATCGTGAGGCCGGTGTGTCAGTTCGGTGAGTGGCGCGAACTCGCCGGTTCAGATGACGAGAAAGTCCTGGAAGGTGAGAGCGAGTCCCGGCAAAAGATGGGCGAACAGGATGCTGCCGCCCGCGGCATCGCCATTGGGGTCGTAGAAAAGGTCGCCGCTCACATTGTCGTATATGATCCGGTGATCGGTCGACGCTGCGGCTGGGCCAATGTGGAAGGCGGCCTCTGCCAATGTTCCCGTCACGGTCAAGGCGGTAAAGATCGCATTCGCAAGCAGGATCGTGTCGTCCGAGACATTGAAGTCGATGATCGTGTCGACATTGGTCAAAGGGCTGAGCGCCGTGTCGAACCTGAACGAATCGTTGCCGGCACCGCCGTACAGTCGGTTATTTCCGGCATTGCCGGTGATGTGGTTGTCGAGTGCGTTGCCCGTGGCGTCAATGTCGTCGCTACCGGCGAGGATGATGTTGTCGATGAACCCGTTGGCCAAGCTGAAGCTCACGGAACTCTGGACCTCGTCCGTCCCTTCGTCGGCGGCCTCGAACACCACGTCGCCGGCATCGTCCACGATGTAAGTGTCGTTTCCGAGACCGCCCGCCATCCGGTCCGCCCCGGCGCGGCCATCCAGCACGTTGTTGCCGGCATTGCCGAAAAGCTGATTGTCGAGAGCATTCCCGGTGCCGTCGATGTTGGCGGCATCCGTCAGTATTAGCTTCGTGAACTCGGGCCACAGCGTGAAGCTCACGCTGGACCGTATCGTGCCGGCGCCGTCATCGTCGCGGATCGTGCCCACCGCAGATGCCGTGTCGAGGGAGACACCCTCGCTGGCGTTGGACAGGGTAATGACGAAACTCTCGTCTCTCTCCGCCAGAATCTCGCCGAGGGCCCAGACGTGGATGATCTTGGAGGACTCGCCGGCGGCGAAATTCAGGGTGCCGCCCGGCATAGCGCCACCGAAGAGCGAGAAGGCCGGCAAGAAGGCATCGGCGTCGGTGGGGATCTGGGGGAAGAAAGCCCCTATTTCCGAGGCGGTTAGGGAAATCAGCGCGCTGGACTCCAGAAGCGAGTCGAAGGGGATGAAATCGGCGTCGAAGACCGCAGCCCCGCTAGCCGCCCAGTCGACGCTGGCGGCGGCGCTGAGATCGCCGGTGCGGGTGACGGTAAAGGTGAATGTTGTGCCGCCCGAGTCCCCTTCGGGCTTGTCGGCGCTGGTGGCGGCGATCGACAGCGAGTTGTCGTCGTTGCGGAT
>JAGNNA010000203.1:0-7406 GCA_017990895.1 Reyranella sp. | reverse complement strand
AGCTCACCGTGCCGGACGGCAGTACCCCGCCCGCGAAGTCCGCCCCCGTGACTGCGGAGCCGGCGACGGCCCACTGGGCGCTGGCGGCGGCGCTGAGATCGCCGGTGCGGGTGACGGTAAAAGTGAAGGTTGTGCCGCCCGAGTCCCCTTCGGGCTTGTCGGCGCTGGTGGCGGCGATCGACAGCGAGTTGTCGTCGTTGCGGATGATGCCCGTCGCACTGCCGTCTACGATCGACGCGCCCTCCGACGGATCGAACAGAGTGACAGTGAAGGTCTCGTTGTCCTCGACCATCGTATCGCCGACGATGGCAACGAGGATGTTCTGTTGTCTGACGCCGGGCGCGAAGGTGAGGATGCCGCTTTGGTCGACATGGTCCTGACCGGCGAGGGCGGTGCCATCTGAGGTCGCGTAATGCACGGTGACGGTCGAGGTGGAAGCCTCGGTCAGGAATACGGGGATGCTGAGGTAGTGGGGATCGCCGCCGTCGCCCTCATCGACTGCGGCGTCACCGATGGTGATGCCCACCGTCGGCACGCCGTTGCGCACGGCGAATACGAAGGTGCCCGGAACGCCGACGTTAGTGGCACTCTCCAGCGAGAGCAGAGCCGCCTCGTCGCCGGATTGCGGAAGCTCGAAGTATTCGACGCTGTTTCCCGCGCTGTAGCCGGCCCTGGCCGGCGTGCCGCCCAGACCGTTGCTGCCACCGGACGCATCACCAGTGGTCCAGTCGACGTTCTCGTAACGGAAGGTGATGTCGAAGTCGCCCTGCGCGTTGATCTGGCGAATGCTGAGCTGGAACGAGTTTAGCTTGTTGGTCTGGACGTCATAGTAGCCGACGTCGTCCCAGGTGGCGGTGAATGTGTGGCTCACGGGATCGAGACCGTACCAGAGCAGATTCGTACCGGCCGAGGTGCCGCCCGGCGACGGCGCGACCGCGCCACCGCGCGTGTCGATGTCGGCCCAGTAGGCGGCAATGACGGGATTGCTGGTGGATGCGGTGATCTCGCTCGGCGTGAAGCTGCTGGAGGCGGCGCTGAACGTCACGCTGCCGTTGTTGTTGAGATAGAAGCCCGTGTAGTAGCTGCCGAAGAAGTTGATGCCCTGCGCGCCAAAGATCGGTGTGAGGTCGATGAATCCCGTCGACCCATCGTCGTTGGCCGGTAGCCAGAACTCACCGAACCCGGCAGTCCCACCCAGATCGTTGATCAGCGATGCCATGACGGCCTCCCCACGGCCTGCCGGATCCTTCTCGGAGGTCCGGACGACTTTGCTGCTGTCCGATTTTTTTTGTCTGATAACTACCATAGCGAAACGCGCGCCAGACGGCAACGGAACCGACTTGACAATCAAGCCCCGGGCTGCTCGGTGAAGCAATATTGCAACAACGCCGCAAATAATTTCATTTTGTAACTGTCTTCAGTCACCGACTCGCAGGTCATTGGGAGAGCATCGACACATGCCCGTGCACTGGACGATCAATTCAGAAGCGAAGATTTTCGAGGCCACCTGCACCGGCATTGTAGAAGCGGACGAAATCCACCGGATGCTGGATGTCCTTGTCGGCTCGAATGCACTCGGCTACCGGAAACTGTTCGACGGCAGTCAGGCTGATACGCGGATGGGCGCCCTGGACATTCTGAGCATCGGTGTCCGGATGCGCTCCCTCCATGGTGACGGCACGCGCCTCGGACCTCTCGCCGTCGTCATCCCCCCCGACAAGTACCCGCTGCTGTCCCGGGTCCTCGGGATCGTCGCCTCGCCCCGCAGGCCGATGCGGATCTTCAGCGAGGTCGGTCGAGCACGAAAGTGGCTGGATACGGCCGCCGTCCGCAGGAGTGTGCCGCCCCCTGAAGACGGCGGTGGTCATCGAGACAACGAGCAACCGGCGAGTTGCTGATCGAAGTAATGGCCTGCCTTGCGCGAAAGCTGTGATGCCCGGAGAATTGCAGGCCGTTCAGGGAGCATGCGGGGGAATTCCAGGCCAATGAAGTTCGACGACGTCATTCTCGGTCGCCGGAGCATCCGGGGTTACAAGCCCGATCCGGTGCCCCGGGCGCTGATCGAGGAAATCATCGGCCTGGCGATGCGCGCACCGTCGTCGATGAACACCCAGCCCTGGAACTTCTACGTCATAACCGGTGAACCGCTGGACCGGATTCGTGCGGGCAACACCGAGCGGATGCTGGCCGGCATCCCGCAGTCCCGCGAGTTCCGGACGGGAAAGCCCTTCGCGGGCCCGCATCGGGACCGGCAGGTGGGCGTCGCCAAGCAATTGTTCTCCGCCATGGGGATCGCGCGCGACGACAAGGAGATGCGCCAGGACTGGGTGTTGCGTGGCTTCCGTCAGTTCGACGCGCCGGTCTGCATCATCGTGACCTACGACCGCGTGCTGGACGGCAGCGACGACACGCCGTTCGATTGCGGCGCCGTGACGACGGCGCTGGTCAATGCTGCGTGGTCGCGCGGACTCGGTGCGGTAATCAACAGCCAGGGCATCATGCAGTCACCGGTGGTGCGCGAGCATGCGGGCATTGCCGATGACCAGGTCATCATGAAGAGCATCGCGCTGGGCTGGCCGGACGAGAGCTTCCCGGCCAATGCGGTGGTGTCCGAACGGAAGTCCGTCGGTGAAGCGACGGTATTCGTCGGCTTTAGCGACTAGGGGCGGACACTTCATAAGGTATGAACAAGAGGGCGGCCGGTTGCCGTCGCCGAGGCACCGCAACGCGCAGCAAGCCCCTCTTTATCTTCCATCATTGCGTAGCTTATGCATTCCAAGGGCGCCGGCGGGCCCATCTGGCTGGCGTCACCCGATCATTTCAGTTCGGCGAGGCGCAGTTCCTCTGCACGTTCGCAGGCCGCAGCGGCGTCTTTGTATTTCTTGAGGTCGAGATAGGCACGCGCCAGGAACTCATAGTGGGCAGGCTTCTTGTATTGCCCCGTCGAGACCCTCGTGAGCAGCTGGCGCGCGGCACCCCTTTCCTTGGCGGCGACAAGGGCGCGGACCGCCAGGCATGTGTGGCCTCGAGATTGATCGCACGGTTGGTCTTGATGCTTTCCATTTGCTCGTAAGCGCTCGTCGTGGCGTCCCAGTCATTGCGGGCGAAGGCTGCAGGCATTTCCGCAATGAGCTGTTTGCCCAGTTCGATCTATTCTTCCTTGGTCACGATTCAAATCGTAATTTTCACCGGCATTGCAAAAATCTGCAGCGAAACCAACAAGGGCTATCCCGCTCGATCTCGGCGCGCAATACATGACTTTCGTTCGTGGTCGAGTCAGTGGAACCGTATAGCTTAAAAACGTGCCATCCTGAATGGCCTGCCGGCATGAAAGTTTGGCGAAAAAACCGACTTTTCGGCAAACCGTCAAGGAACATGCCCGAAGGTATAAAGGAATTGGTCTCGTTCCATATATTGGACCTTGGAGAGGTTCTGGTCGCTGGCTCTTCCTGAAGGTTGCCGCACTTCGGATTCGCAGGCCGGGTGTCCGCCAGATGCCGCTCGCTCTCAGCCGTTTGCGCAAGAAGCGAGCCTTTGCTTGGTGGAGGTCGCTGCGGCTATGTACCCTTGCGACATGTGCGGCAAGTTCACAGCCCAGGCGACGTGGCGCGAAGTGGTCGACTTCTCCCAGCCCCTGACCGGCGATGGCGGCGGTGGCATCGATGGCGGCGGTGCCGAGGAGCGCGGCGAGGTCCACACCTATCGTGTGGGCGGCTCGCTGCCCGTGATGGTCTGGGACGCAGCGGCCGGCAGACGGCGCGTCGTGCCGATGCGCTGGGGATTCCCGGATCCGAGGGACTGGCGGCGTCCGCGGCCGATCCATGCGCGCTCCGAGACGATCGACGCCAAGGAACCTTTCCGCACGCCCTTCCATGCCGGGCAACGGGGTATCGTCGTCTTCGAGACCTTCAACGAGGGCGAGGAAGTCACGAAGCCCTCGGGCGCGACGGAGGTGAGACAGTGGACGGTCACGCCCGGGGATGGCCAGCCGCGTGGCTTTGCCTTCGTGTGGCGGCGGTACGAGATCGCGGATCAGCCCGTGCCGCTGCTGTTCTGCGTCATGGCGACGGTGCCCGCGAGCGAACTTGTCCGCCGCTCGATCAAGCCGCTGGAAGACGAGCCACGCATGCCCGCGATCCTCGAGAGCTTCGATGTATGGGCAACGTGGCTTGGTGAAGACGGCTCGACGGCGGCGGCGGCCAAGCGGCTGCTCAAGACGATGGAAGGCGTGAACTGGACGGCGGCGCCGGAGCCGAAGAAGCCGCGAGCACCGCGCAGGACCTGATTCGCGGAACTCCATGCGCCGCGCTTCGTTAGCGTTGCATCACATGGGAGTGACTGCATGGCCGCCAGGAAGAAGGCTTCGAAGAAGAAAGCTGCAAAGAAGACCGTGAAGAAGGCAGCGAAGAAAAAGGTCGCGAAAAGGAAGGCTGCGCGTAAATCCGCAGCGAAGCGCGAGCTGATCGACACCGGGACGAACAAGATCTACGTGCGGCGCAACGCGCGGGGCACCTCCTTCAAGGAAGTGGATGACGTCGGTCGTTCCCTGTCGGCGGATCGTCGTCGCAGGGCCAAGACCGTCGCCAAGCCCGGTCAGGGCGACAAGGGCGACCGTCGCCGCTAGGGCGCCGTCGCCCCATCCGAAGGCAGGCCGAGATGCCTTGGCTTTTCAAAATCGACTGGGCGTCACTCTTCACGCCGGAATTGAGCATCGCCGAGCTTCTGGTGCGCGGCGTCGTCATGTACGCGATCGTCTTCGTCCTGCTGCGTCTCGTGCTGAGACGCCAGGTCGGAGGGATCGGGACTTCGGACATTCTCGTGCTGGTACTGATCTCGGAAGTGGCCGGTCAGGGCTTCCTTCCGGATTCGCGTTCCATCGTCGACGCCGGCATCGTCATCTTCGTCATCCTCCTCTGCAGCTATGTCGTGGAATGGCTGCAGTACAGGGTGCCGGCGGTCGAGAGGCTGTTGCGCGAGCCGAAGCTGAAGCTGGTCGAGAACGGCCAGCTCCTGCGTCGCAACATGCGCCAGGAGTTCGTGACCGAAGAGGAGTTGATGGCCCAGGTCCGCAAGGAAGGCCTCGAGGATTGCCGCGAGATCAAAGCGGCTTATCTGGAGGCTGACGGCCGCGTCAGCATCATCAGGAAGAACTAGCGCCCATCCCTCAGAGATTCTGGAGCTTGTTCTCGACGCCGAGGATATGGCGGCCGACCATCTCGGCATGCCCCATCATCGCCTGCAGATGCTGGCTTGCGCTCATGGCGTCGCGGAAGCGGCGCTCGAAGGGCGCCGAGTTCAGAATGGCCGTGGTGCCCGCCGCGCGATAGGAGGCGATCGACACGTCGGTGGCCTCGTTCATGCCGTAGGTGGTCGCCAGACGCAGCCGCATGCGCCCGTCGACATCGAGCGTTCCGGTCGCGGCCCTTTCGTAGGCTTCGCACACTTCGGCGTGCAGGTACGCACGGGCGGCCGAGAGTCTGGCCTCGAGCAGGGCGATTTCGCGCTGGATGGCATTGTTGGCGGACATGGCGTTGATCGATGCGCGGCTGTGCTTGCCGCGCGCCAGATCGATGTAGGTTTCGAGCAGGCGTCGCCCGAGGCCCAGCGTCACGCTGCAGAAGCCGCTGGCATAGAGCAGGGTGGAGCCCATCGTGTAGAGCGGCCCGGCCTCGCGCCGTTCCTGCAGCGCGTCGCGCGCCGGGGCATGCGCGTCGGGGATGAAAAGGTCCTCGACTGTATAGGTGTCGCTGCCGGTGCCGCGCAGGCCCAGCACGAACCAGTCGTCGACGATCCTCGCGTCGCTGCGCCTAAACAGGAAGCTGCGGTCGTCGGGCCTGCCGTAGCGCTGGTGCGGCGTGCCGTCCGGGTTCTGCACGGCGCTGTGCGCGCCCATCCAGGTCGTGTGCCGCCCGCCGCTCGCGAAGCTCCAGGTTCCGCTCAGCCGGTAGCCGCCCTCGACGCGGATCGCCCGGCTGTTGCCGTGGCGCGCGCCCCAGGCGAGGCCGACACCGGGACTGCCGAAGAAGGCGAGGGCTGCGTCATGCGGCATGGCGGCGGCCGAGGTCGCCGAGGAGACGTTGGACTGGTTCACGAACCAGCCGACGCTGGCATCGGCCCAGGCGATGGCCTCGACGGTCTTGCAGAACTCGATCAACGGCAGCTCGGCACCACCCAGGCTCCGGGGCAGCAGCAGGCGCAGCATGTCGTTGGCTACCAGTGCGTCGACCACTTCCGGCACGACCTCGCGGCGGCGGTCCATCTCTGCGCCGTGCTCGTCGAGAAGCGGCTGCAGGGCACGCGCCCGTGCGGGGGCGCTGAGGGCGGGGGCCGGCTGAACGCGGGTGTCCATGGAATCCTCGGTGATGCGTCTTGCGTCTGCTCTCCCCCGCATACTGGACCGCCCGGACAGGCGGTCAATCGGCCGGCGGCGAGTGCCACTACCCAGCGAAAGGGACGCCTATCCGGCGATGTCGGCGGCAACGCGCCGGTCGCGCTCGACCGCCTCCGAGACGGCGGCCGGTCCGTCGAACTGGAGCGGGATGTTGGCGAGGCGGGCCTGGGTCTGTACCGACCTGTCGTTGCGGAGGCCCAGCAGTGCCGCCGTCAGGCGGTTGGCCATCGGCGAGGGAGTCAGCAGGGGCGCGAACAGGCCGAAGCTGATCGTGTAGGCGAGCTTTCTGTCCCCGGCCAGTTCGGCGAGGGTCGGCACGTCCGGCAGCTGCGGCGAGCGGGCGGCGCCCGACGTCGCCAGCACGCGCAGCTTCGTCCGGCTGCGGGCATTGTGGAGCAGCGCGGTCCGCGTATCGATCGCGGCGACGTCGGCGCGGCGCGTCAGCAGCAGGTCCACGGCGACATTGGTGCCGGCAACCTCGATCGGCTCGAAGGTCAGCTTCATGCGGCGCTCGACCAGTGTCAGCAGGAGGCCGATGGTCGTGTCGGCTCCCATCGTCGCCGCCTTCAGGCGATTGGCGCGTGCAGCCGCCAGTAGGGCCGGCCAGCCGCGCAAGTCGGAGAGTTCGTTCACCACCAGCGCGGTCGAAAAGCCCCGTGTGATCTTGGCGATCGGCTGCAGGCGCGACAGCAGCGGCTCGGCCGGTGTTTCCTGCAGCACGAGGTTCAGGATTTCGGCGATCAGCAGCTTGCGCCCGTCGGGCTCGGCGGCGATCACCTCCAGCGCAGCCCGTCGTCCCGCCTGGCCGAGCGTGTAGTCGAACTCCACCGGCTCATCGAGCGCCGTCGAGAAGCCATCCTGGATGAGCTGGGCACAGAGGTCCGTGGGATTGCCAACGCCGAAGCCGCAGATCAGGCGGATCGCGTTCGTCGCGGCATGAGCACGGCCGCGGATCAACGCTGCTGCAGCCATCGCAGCAGCCCCACGCAACGCGTCGCGCCGGGCCAGCTTCATG
>JAGNNA010000204.1 GCA_017990895.1 Reyranella sp. | reverse complement strand
GTGATGCCCGGTACGACCGGCACCGAGATCAAGGACGCGCTCGAAGCCGCCTCCGGCCGCAAGGTCGGTCCCGACCTCGGCCTCTGTTACAATCCGGAATTCATCGCGCTGGGCAGCGTCGTGCGCGACATGCTCTTCCCCGACTCGATCCTGATCGGCGAAAGCGACACCAAGGCCGGCGACATGCTGCAGACCATCTACCTGCAGATGTGCGAGAAGAAGCCGCCGGTGCAGCGCATGAACTTCGTGAATGCCGAGCTCACCAAGATCTCGGTGAACACCTACGTCACCACCAAGATTTCCTACGCCAACATGCTGGCCGACATCTGCGACCGGATCCCCGGCGCCGACGTCGATGCCGTGACGAAGGCACTGGGCGCCGACACCCGCATCGGCGCGAAGTACCTCAAGGGCGCGATGGGCTATGGCGGCCCCTGCTTCCCGCGCGACAACGTGGCCTTCGCCGCCTTCGCCCGCAAGATCGGCGCGCGTGCGGACGTGGCCGAGGCGACCGACCGCATCAACAACTTCCAGGTCGAGCGTCTTTCCGCCCTCGTCTCGAAGTTCGCCAAGGGGGGCACGCGCATCGCCATCCTCGGCCTCTCCTACAAGCCGCACACCCCGGTGGTGGAAGAGAGCCACAGCGTGAAGCTGGCGGCCAAGCTCGCCGACGCAGGTTACATCGTCACCGTTCATGACCCGCTGGCGCAGGACGCGGCACTGGCCGTGCTGGGCGACAAGGTGGTCGGCGCTTCGTCCATCGAGGGCGCCGTGCGCGAGTGCGACCTGCTGATCGTCGCGACCGGCTGGCCGCAGTACAAGGAAATCTCGCCGGATTGGTGCAAGCGCGACGGCCAGCGCCTGACCGTTCTCGACCTGTGGCGGACCCTGCCCGCCGACAAGTTCGAGGAGGTTGCCGACCTCCTGTATCTCGGGTCGGGCCGATAGAGCCGGCGTTTCACCATCACTGAATGTCAAAGCCCGCCTCGCGCGGGCTTTTTCATGCGCCCTCGGCTTTGTTGAGTTGCGGGCGTTTAAGCCGCACAATTTACTAGCATTCCTTCGCGCGAGCAAAGCGAGACCGGGCTCATCAAATGACTGTTTTCACCGATCTTACCGGCAGGGCCATGACGGCAATCCGCCGGAGCACGCCTCGCCACAAGTGGGACGAGATCGCGGATGTGATCGTCCAGGACCGGCAGAAGGTGGAGGCCGAGCTGAAGTCGGCGGCGCCGCAATCGAATCTCCGCGCCCTGTTGCCGGAGCTGAGAGAGCGTTCGCACGTCAAGATTCCGGGGCTGCTCGAGAATGCCGGCGAGCTTCGCGACTATTTCAAGGCACTGCCCGTTCACAAGGGAGCGCATGTCTTCTCTTTCGACGGTGTCATGCGCCCCCTCCCCGACGTGCGCTCGGACTTCCCGATGGCAGGCTACAACTCGGATTTCGTCCTGAAGGCACCGGGCCTGCTGGAAGCCCTCAACGATCCCGCGCTGATTGATCTCATCGAGCAGTATCTCGGCTGCGTTCCAACGCTTTATTCGCTCAACGCCTGGTGGACGTTCCCCGCCGACAAGCCCGAGATGACGAATGTGCAGTTCTTCCATCGGGACACCGACGACTGGAGGTTCCTCACGCTGTTTCTCTACCTCACGGACGTCGGCCCGGATGGCGGACCGCATGAGGTGATCCCAGGATCGCATTCGATCGACGGGATGAAGAAGCTGCTGAAGTCGGTTCCGTGGTGGCGCTCCAAGATGGACGTCGAACGCAGCTTCGTCGACGATATGGGCGAGGATTTTTCACGCGCCTGCGAGCAGCACTTCAGGAACGCGGCCGTTCAGCTGACCGGGCCGGCCGGCTCCATGTTCCTCGTGAACACTCTCGCCCTGCATCGCGGCATCGTTCCCACGCGCACGGACAGGCTGCTGATCTGGGCCCGGTACGGTCTTGGCCCCAACACCAACTCGGCGGACCTCGAAAGGGGCCCCCTGGGAATCCGGTTGGTGCCGACCAATCTCAAGGGCACGCCCCGCGAACGGTATATCAACCGCCTTCTCGTGCAGTTCGACCGAAAGCCGGAAAACTGAGGCCAGCCGAACCGATCACCTATATCGCGCGCCGTCCCCGGAAGCGCAGCACCTTGCCGCGAAGGCTCGGATCGTTGCGCGGCAATCCGGCGAGGACTTGGCTGCAGAACGGGTTGATGTTGGCGCCGACATAGTCCGTGAAAAGCGGCCAGAACTTGTTGTAGATCACGTTCACGCCGACGAAACGGCGCGGAGTCCGCCTTCCCGGCGGCCGCGTTTCCGCCTCCGTCGAAGCCGCCTGTCTAAAGAGGTTCTTCACCACCCGGAGGCGTTTGACGTCCAGCGGTCCCGCCTGGCGTCCGATCCGGATCGGCTCATCCGCATGCTGGGTTGCAAGGCCGAACTCGAAAATGAACATCTCCGTCCTTGGCAGCAGGTCCTCGAAGGCGCCTCGTTCCAATCCTTCCAGATCAGACGGAAGGCCCTCGCATTCGTTCGGCACCAGGATCGGGCCTGTGAACCCCATGGCCCGCCACGTCGTCAGGAACCGCTCGACGAACTCGCCGCGCGTCCCCACGATCATCACCGACGTCGAGCGCGGGTAGGTCAGCATCTGGTCGGCCACGAAGGGCAATGTGTGGTCGATATCGTAGGTGAGATCGTCGTAGAGGAACCATTCCAGGCTGGTCGACGTGTACGGCACCGTGGCCGGCTTCAGGGCGGCATCGAGCCCCGCCGTGAAGCGCTGATAGGGGGTCTCGCGGTCCAGACGCACTTCCTCGATCTCGACGTCCGGCCAGCCCCAGTTCTCGGCCTGCTCCGGCACATAGGGCGTTGAGACATTCCAGATGTACTGGTCCTGGTCGTTCATCCGGGTCTGCCGGCCCTTGTTGTTGGCGGCGGCGACACGCGTGTGATCGCAGTGGTAGCCGAAGACCTTGTCGATCAGCGTATCGACACGTCCGCGATAGAGCGCAAGGCGCGCGGCCAGGTTCGAATCGCAATGCCAGCCGAGCAGCATCGATTCGTCGAAGCCGTGGATGGCAAACATGTCCTCGCGCAGCGCCGCCTGGAAGTCACCCAGCGCGTCGTACTTCATGGGCATGAAGTTATGGACGACCTGGTTCAGGTGATAGCGAACCGACCAGTCCCGCAGCTTGGCGAGGTTGCCGGCAGGGTCGCGGCGGTCGAAGGCCGCCTCCCAGAGCATCTCCGGCAACTCGAAGCGCGGGATCTGGTAGAAACCGTCCGGAATGGCGCCCAGGATGTCGCTGAGCGATTCGCCCTCGGTGCGCGAAACCAGAAGCATGTCGGTGTTCGTATAGAGGACCCAACGGTTCCTCGGGTTCGAGCGGCGCAATGCGATGTTGCGCGACTGGGCTTCCAGCGCAACCAGGTGGGTCTTCGACTTCAGATGCGCATGCTGCTCGGGGCGAACCCGCAGGATCCGCAGGACCTTCTTGGCCTTCTCTGTCAGCGTGTCGTGGATCGCCTCTGGAAACGTCGGATGATCGTCGGGCGTGTTGTAGTCGACGAAGAGAATCTCGTCGTCCGGATCGGACATCACTTCAGCGAGGGCATTGAAGCTGATGGCCGCCCGCTTGTGCAGGTTGTAGCCGTGCGTGTCGTTGCGGCCATAGATGATGACGGAGAACATGGGACCTCGCGTAACGGGCGATCAGTCAGGAAGCGGAACGCGCCAGCTCGTTGCGGGCTGCTGCGTATTCCACGAGGGTCGGCGGAGCGGTATCCACGACCTGCTGCCAGTATGAGCGCGCAGCGGACCGATCCCGGGCATGGGCGGTCACGCCGAGTTGGAACAGCGCCTCGGCACGACGGGCGGCACTGTCGGCCCGCGCCATCACTTCCGTCTCGGAGGCCTTTCCAGACTGCAACGCCAGCAGCGACGAGGCCCAGGAATCGCCGTCGACAGGGACGTCCCCAGAGAGCGGCCGTCCAAGCCGGAGCAGTGCGGTACGCAGATACACAGTCCAGTAGGGATAGCTGCGGTCGTTCCGGACCATCGTCTCGAGATGGGGCAGCGCGACCTCATGGTCCGCGAGACGCATGGCAACATAGGCACTCGCGGCCGGGCGACCGCCCAACAAACCGAGCTGCTGCCGCCAGTCACCGTTGGCCTGATCGACATGCCCGAGCGCCATGTGCGCAATGCCCCGGGCGTTCAAGGCCTCAGGGTCCTTCGGGCGCGCAGCAATCACCTTGTCGAGGGCCTCGAGGGCGGCGCCATACTGGCCCAGGGCGGACAGGGCTTCACCCTTCAGGGCCAGAGCGTCCAGCGAATTGGGGTGAAGCTTCAACGTGCGTTCATAGTCGGCCAGCGCCAGTTCAGGCTGCCGGTCGGCAAGATAGGCATTCCCGCGCGCGAGGTGCGGCAGGGCAAACTTCTTGAGCGACTTCAGAACCCTGGTGTAGGCGACGATCTCGGCGGTGTGGGATCCCTGCTGCCGCAGCACGAAGTGCCGGTCGGGAGCACCGGGCCGCCCCACCTGCCGGAGCCTCCGGGCCTGCTCGTACTTTGCGGACGCCGCGGCCGTGTCGCCGCTCATGTCGAGGGCCTCGCCTTCGGCCTCGATCGCATCCGAAAAAGCAGGAGCGATCTCCACCGCCTGCCGCAGCAGTCGGATGGCCGTCTCGCCGTCGCCGGTACGAAAGAGCGCCGTCGCCCGCAGGAAGAGATGTTCCGCTTCACTGCCGTGGCTGCCCGGGACCCACTCGTCGACGGTTTGACGTCGACGGGTACCCAGCGCCTCTCGCAGGCTTCCCGACAGCCGCAACAACATCCCAGAGTTACTCACAAGATTGCTCCCGCACGGTAGGGGACCGATGAACCGCCAGAACGGCCGGGGGCCCGATCCTGCCCCGAGATCGCTCGCAGAACTGCCGGAAAGCTCCGATGGCCCGCCAAAACCGCCATTTCGGCCAGTCCGCTAACTTAGCGTCACAGGAACGTCAAGGTACCGATGCCCCCGCAGGCTGCGCCGCCGAAGGGACGCATTTGACGGAATTCTACCGCATCGATAACAAAACGGGCCACAAGACGGCACTTCGGCCGTTCGAGCAGGTGTCAGAGAATGGATGCCCCGCCCTATCTCAGCATCGTTGGCTGGGCACGGAACGACGGTTACACGCCGAATTACGCAAAGCGCCTCGAACATTCCCTGGGCTTCCTCGTCCGCCAGCTCGACAAGTACAGGATCCCCTCCGAGGTGATCGTCGTGGAATGGAATCCGCCGCCGGAGAACGCCCTCCTGGCGGAAGAGCTGGATGGTTTCCTCGGCAACACGTCGCACGCGAGCGTTCGGTTCATCGTCGTGCCACCCCAGTTCCATCGTGGACCAAGAGGCTGGCAGAAGCGCGGCATGCACGTGAACCACGCGGCAAATGTCGGCTTCCGGCGCGCCCGGGGCCGCTTCGTGACGCCCAAGGCCCTGGATACCTTCTATTCGGAGAAGCTCGTCGCGACGATCGGCCAGCTGAATCTCGACGACCGCCGCGTCTATCGCTGCGACAGGCTCGATGCCCGTATGGAGGATGAGACCTGGCTAGACCTGCCGGATGACGAGCTCCTGGACTCGCTGGCGCGTCATGTCGTCCACAGGAACGGGCGCCTGACCCACAGCATCGACTGGAAGATGCGGGACCTCCACAGCAATGCCTGCGGCGATTTCATTCTCATGACGACGAAAAGGTGGCACGAGATCCGAGGCTACCAGAAGGACCCGACGGTCCTATGCCTGGATTCGGATTCGATCGCGCTCCACGCCGCGGCCGCTCATGGCGCCTCCGAGGTCCACTGGCAGGATGAGTGCCTCTATAAGGTCGTCCACGGAAACACCCATGCGCAACGCGTGGCCACGATCTGGAAGGACTGGCAGCTCAAGCTCGACCACTACCTGATCTTGCGCCACCGGCGGGAACTGGCGATGAACCTGCGCATATGGCTCAACTACCCGCGCCGCCGCGTCCGCGGCCTGGAAGAGATCCTCGCGCCGTCGATCGAACGCCACTTCGTCGCCAAGGCGGCTCGATATGCCAAGGACGACACGTCCCTCGTGACGAACGATGCGGATTGGGGTCTTGCCCGCGAGGCCCTGACAGAACGCACCGTGGCCCGCGCCGCGTGGGACACGCCATGACCGTCCGGCAGGTCGTCTGCCTGGTCGGCGGGCTCGGGACGCGCCTCGGCTCCCTGACCCAACATACGCCCAAGCCCCTTCTGACGGTCGGAGGTCGGCCCTTTCTCGACTATCTGGTCGACGAGGCAAACCGGTTCGGCCTCGAACGCCTGCTCCTGCTGGCCGGCCACAATGCCCATGAAGTCGTGCGACACTATGCGGGCCGGGTCGTGGGCGGCCTGTCGATCGACGTGATCGTCGAGACGGCGCCCCTTGGAACGGCGGGCGCGCTCGTCAACGCGGCCCACGCACTCGATCCGGTCTTTTTCCTGACCAATGGCGATTCCTTCTTCGGCTTCAACTGGCTGGCCCTCGTGCCGTCTCTAGAGCGCAACGACTGGACGATGCACCTTGCGCTGGCTAGCGGTGTCGCAGGCGGGCGGTACGGACGCGTCGAAACCCGCGGGAACCGCATATCGCGATTCCTGCCCAAGGCGGAAAGCGAACTGCCCATCAACGCCGGCGTCTATCTCGTCCGGCGCCGGATCCTCGACAGGATCCAAAGCGTCCCCAGCTCGCTCGAGAACGACGTTCTCCCTCCGCTTGCCTCGGAGGGCCAACTCCTCGGGCTCGCAGCGGAAGAGACGTTCATCGACATCGGCGTGCCCGACGATTTCTCGCGCTCGCAGCAGGTCATGCCGGCGTTCACGCGCCGGCCGGCTGCCTTCCTCGACCGCGACGGCGTGATCAATCACGACGACAACTACGTGCATCGTCCCGAGCAGATCCGCTGGATCGACGGGGCGAAGGAGGCGATCCGCTGGCTGAACGATGCCGGCTACTATGTGTTCGCCGTCACCAACCAGGCCGGCGTCGCGCGCGGCTACTACGGCGAGGACGACGTCAGGTCGCTTCATGGCTGGATGCAGGGCGAGTTGCAGCGCGCCGGTGCCCACGTGGATTGCTTCGAGTACTGCCCCTATCACCCGGAAGGAGCGGTCGAGCGGTATCGTCGGATTTCCGAGCTGCGCAAGCCGGCGCCGGGGATGATCCTCAAGCTTCGAGAAGAGTGGAACGTCGAGTGGGACGGATCATTCATGATCGGAGACCGTGACATCGACATGCAGGCGGCGGCCGCTGCCGGCATCGCCGGACATCAGTTCCTCGGGGGCAACCTGCTCGACTTCGTCAGGACGCGCGTGGCGGAGAGACAAAGAAGCTCCTCTGTGCGTTGATCGCCAGCACCTTCGCCACGATTTCGGCCGGCAAAGCCCCCTGCTCGCTCGCTTCGGCATTCGTCTCGGCTTCGGCCGGGTACAGCACGCCGGGAATGACGCTTGAAACGCCATCGAACGAAAGACAGAAGCGCAAGGCACTCAGAACGGCTTCCCGTCCCGGAGTAGCCGAGACTGCCGCCATCAGATCGCTCGCCCCGTCGATCCAGTTGTCGAGCTGGGCGCGGGACCACGCCGCCCGATGATCGCCGTCGGCGAAGACCGTGCTTCGATCGATCGTTCCCGTGAGGAAGCCGAAGCAAAGCGGGGTCCTGGCAATGAACGCCGCGCCACGCCGCGCAACCTCATCGAGCAGCCCTTCCGTGATGACGCGAACGTCCATCATGTTGAAGTTGGCCTGGACGATCGGAGCTCCCGCCACACGCAGAGCTTCGGCCGCGCCCGCCGGATTCTTCGCGGAAACGCCCCACGACCGGATTTTCCCCTCTGCCAATAGCGCCGTGAGCACCAGCCTCGTTTCGTCGTGGCCCAAAACTTCAGAGGGAGGATTGTGAAGCTGGAGGACGTCGAGATAATCCGTTCCCAGGCGCTTCAGGCTGAGTTCGGTCGAGCGCCGGATGGCGCCCGGCGAGAAATCCGGCGGCTTTGTCCAGTCGTCGTAGCCCGCCTTGGTAGCGATCACGGCCTTGTCACGGCGTCCTTTGACCGCCCTGCCGATCAGCACTTCGCTATGCCCGGACCCGTAGGCACTGGACGTGTCGAAGAACGTGATTCCCAAATCCAGCGCCCGCCCGAGCGCTCTCAGGGATTGTGCGTCGTCCGTGTCGCCGTAGGACGTCGCTCCGGCCGTCCTTCCGCCGATTCCCCAGGCGCCGAATCCGACCTCCGAGACCAGAATGCCGGTCTCGCCCAGCTTGCGATACTTCATGCCGTCCGCCGCAGGGTCAGTAGTGACCGGCCAGCTCGGGCGTGATCTCGACGGCGCGCGGCGAATAGAGATAGGCGCCCTTCTTGTTGCCCCACCAGACGATCTCGCGGCACCACTTCTGGAAATCGTCGTAGGGTCGGCTCGTCCGGTCGATCTCCACCACGATCGGGGCCTTGCGCAGCAGCGCCGGTTCTCCGCCACGCACCTTGTTCCAGTAATCCAGCAGGTCGTAGTCGAGCTTCACCTTGATGTCGCCCTTGGCGAAGGGCTGATGAACCAGGGCGTGGTTCAGCCTGACGGCCTCCTCCACGATCTCGATCGGAAGACCGTCGCTGCGCGCGCGCACGGTCTCGGACAGGAGTTCACCGGCTTCCTTGTAGAAGGCATCGAATCGGCCCTCGGCCGTGAGCTGCACGAAGATGTACTCGTCGGCCGGCCAGAAGATGTTGAGATACTCCTTCGAGAACACGTACTCCGACCCACCCTGCTGGATGGACCGGGCCTCGCTTTCGAAGAAGGCGTTGATCCCCGCGATGGTCGGGAACCGCTTCGCGTCGGCGGCCATGAAGGCTTCGATCATGTCCCGGTAGGAGATGCCGGAAATGCCGTGCGCGAGGATCAGCGGGATCTGGAACAGCTTGTCGAAGTGGAGCAGCGCCGTCATCCAGCAGAAGATGCGCGTGCGGCGCCAGTCGTCGAGCGGGGTCGCCGCGGTGGCGATGACCAGGTCCTGCACTTCCGGCACGTCGTCGTCCAGTTCGATGCGCTCGCCATGGATGTTGATGATCTTCGACTCGACCGTGACCATGCCGTACTTCGCCTGATAGG
>JAGNNA010000202.1 GCA_017990895.1 Reyranella sp. | reverse complement strand
TGCTTCTATGACGCGTTGTCGAAGATCCATCGAATAGGGTGCTGCCATCCAAGCTGGCCTCCTGCCCAGCCGGTAGGTTGAATCAGATCAACCGACCGTTGGGAATCCCCTTTCGATTCCTTCCTATGTCATCCCGCTCTAGGCGGCACCCCGGCACTCGCCGCAGATGCCGGTCACTTCCAGGGTCATGTCGCGGGCGGTGAAGCCGCAGCGGGTGGCGCTGGCGGTGATGGCGTCGGAGAGGCCGTCGCCCTCGATCGCCTCCGCGTTGCCGCACTCGCTGCAGATCACGAAGAAGCCGCGATGGGCCTCGCCCGGATGGCTGCAGCCGACGAAGGCGTTCATGCGCTCGATGCGGTGGATCAGGCCGTTCTCGATCAGGAAGTCGAGCGCGCGATAGACAGTCGGCGGCGCCGATCCGAGATCCTCGTTGCGCAAACTGTCGAGCAGCGCGTAGGCGCCGACCGGCTTGTGGCTCGACCAGACGAGTTCCAGCACACGGCGGCGCAGCGGCGTGAAGCGAAGGTCCCTGGCGGCGCACAGTTTCTCGGCCGCGGCGATCGCGTCCTCGACACAGTGCTCGTGATCGTGGGCATGCCCAGCGGGCGCCGCTCTGGCCGGTTTTTTCAAGGGACTTCCGATTTGCCAACCGAGGATGTGGCGATTATACGCGCCGTTCCTTCCGGAGGCCAAGGCTCGCCCTTGTGCCCAATGGTGCCCCAATGACCACCCCGACAATCTATCGGCAGCCAGAGATCGACGCCGCCCTCGCCGTGATCAAGTTCGACGCACAGGGCCTGGTGCCGGCGATCGCCCAGCAGCACGACACCGGCGAGGTGCTGATGATGGCGTGGATGGATCGCGATGCCGTGGCGGAAACGATGCGCACGGGTCGTGCATGCTACTGGTCGCGCTCGCGCAAGGCGCCGTGGCGCAAGGGCGATACGTCCGGCCATATCCAGACCCTTGTGGAGCTGCGCATCGACTGCGACGGCGATACCTTGCTGGCCCTCGTCGACCAGACCGGCGTCGCCTGTCACACCGGTCGCCACAACTGCTTCTTCCGCGCGGTGCGCGGCGGCGTGCTGGCGGAAATCGCCCCCATCGAGATCGACATGGAGAAGGAAAAGGCTTGAGCATCCTCGCACCGACGCGTCGCGGCCTCCTGCTCTCGGCCGCTCTCCTTCCGCTGGCCGCCTGCGCAACGACGCCAGCGCCCAAGTACACGCTCTCGCCGCGCGGCGACCGTCTGGTCGCGATGATTCAGAAGACCGGCCGGGACAACATGACGGCGCCGGAGGCCTTCGCGCTGATGGGAATCACCAACCAGGGCCGCGACATTCCGGTGCGTCAGCTGGCCGACGACGGGCCTGACGGCCGCTACGTCGTGAACCTGGTGAACATCCGCAAGTATCACGAGTTCGTCTTCCAGCGCCGCCAGGGCGATGTGCTGATCCTCCATTCGGCCGACACCGCCTTCAAGCGACTGGTGAGCGTGCGCTACGCGCGCAACGGCAAGCCCTCGGTCATCACCGACACGGCATTCGCCGAAGGTGATTTCCAGCAGCAGACCGCCTTTTGGTTCGCCCGGATACCCGGCCGCTAGTATTGTGACAGCGAGATGACAATCGCTGTCTCCACCCCGACCGCGGCCCGCCGCACCCTCGCCGTCTGCGGCGGCGCGCATGCCCTTCACGACGGATTCACCGATCTTCTGAACGTCCTCTACCCGCTGCTGCAGTCCCAGTTCGGATTGAGCTACGGCGCCATCGGCGCGCTCAAGACCTGCTACTCCGGCGCCATGGCCACCGGCCAGATCCCATCGGGCCACCTGGCCGAACGCTTCGGCGGGGTCCGTATCCTGGCCATCGGAACGATGCTGATCGCTGCCGGCTACTGTCTGGCGGGCCTCAGCGGCTCGCTCTACGGCGTGATCGCGGGCCTGCTTCTCGCGGGACTCGGCGCCAGTACGCAGCACCCCATCGGTTCCAGCCTGGTCGCGGCCGCCTATCACGGCCCGCGCTCTCGCACGGCGCTCGGCACCTACAATTTCACCGGCGACGTCGGCAAAGTGTTGCTGCCGGCCCTCTTCGCGCTGGTCGCCGCTTCGCTGGGCTGGCAGCAGGCGCTGGTCGTGATGGCTGCGCTCGCTGTCCTTGGCGCCGGCATCATCCTGGCTTCGCTGAAGCCGATCGTTACGCACGGTACGGCCGAACCGTCGAAGGCCGTCGCCGGACAGGACCGGCCCTGGGCCTACTGGCTGCTCTTCTCCATCCACATCGCCGACGACCTGGTGCGGACCGGCTTCCTGATCTTTCTGCCGTTCCTGCTGCGCGACAAGGGCGCCGACCTGCCGACGATCGGCCTCGGCCTGTCGCTGATGTTCGCCGGCGGTGCCGCCGGCAAGCTGGTCATGGGCTGGGTCGGCGAGAAGCTCGGCGTCGTGCCGTCGGTGCTGCTCACCGAAGCGGCCACGACGCTGCTCATCCTTGCCGCCCTGCCGCTGTCGCTCGACGTCGCGCTGCTGCTGCTGCCGGCCGTGGGCCTGATGTTGAACGGCACCTCGTCCGTTCTCTACGGCACCATCCCGGAGTTCGTCAGCCAGGAGCGGCGGACCAAGGCCTTCGCGGTCTTCTATACCGGCGGCTCCGTCGCCGGTGCGACGGGCCCCCTGCTGTTCGGCCTGTTCGGTGACGTGGTGGGCCTTACCACCGCGCTCGTCGCCATCGCCTGCGTCGCGCTCACGACCCTGCCGATGGTCTGGGCGCTACGCCCGGCCTTCGCCGACGAGTGACGATCAGGCGCCCTGCCAGACCGGTCCCATCGGCTTCAGCCTGATGCCCTTGCGCAGGTGCTTGTAGGGCATGTCCACGGGATCGGTGATGTGAGCGCCGGTCGAGCGCACGACCAGGATCGTCTCCGCGATCGGCTGAAAGTCGGCGCGGAAATGGACCGTCGACTTGAGTGCCAGGATCGGCACCGTCGATGGCTCGACCCCGACGGCGCGGAACATCTCCTGGTCGGCTGCCTGCACCCGCTTGCAGGCGACCACCGCCGAAACTCCCGACGCCTCGTCGGTCAGCAGCGCCATCGGCCCGATCTGGAACTTGGCGCCGCCATAGAACGGGCCGGTGCCGGTGAACACGCCGTCGCTCAGCTTGACCACGCGCCAGTCGGCTTCGACCGGCTTCTCGCCGCCGTAGCCCACGACCGCGCCGATGCCGCGGTGCATGACGTTGCCCTCGCCGGTCGCGACGGCGGCCTTGGCCGCGCCTTCGTCGACGATCATGCCGATCACCGCCCCCTTGGCCTTGTGGCGCATCAGAGCTGCCAGCAGGCCGATCGTGTCTGACGTTCCGCCGGCGCCTGGGTTGTCCTGAACGTCCGCGAGCACGATCGGCTTCGTGGCGTTCTTCGACAGTTCAATGGCCCGCAGAGCGGCCTGGTCAGGATCGAGAAGCTCACCGTCGAACGCCCTCTCCTGCGCCTTCACCGTGGCGGCGAGCTTGTCGGCCGCCGCCTCGACGGCTTCCTTGTCGTGGCCATAGACGACCAGCGCCGGGCCGCACTGGGCGATGTCGGCCGGCGGAAAGCCCGGCGTGTGCGTCACGCTGACAATGCCCTGATTGTGGCTCTTCTCGCCGGCCTCCAACTCGCCTACCAGGTCGAAGATGCCTTTGGCCGGCTCGATGAAGGTGCACTGCCAGACCAGCGGGATCAGGAAGTCGAGCTGGCGATAGGCACGATAGACCGGCCGCTTCTCGCGCAGCAGCTTGTCGAGGAGCTCGATCGCGCGCTTGCCGGTAACCGCCATGTCGATGTGCGGATAAGTACGATAGCCGACCAGAGCCGTGGCGAGCTGCGCCATCTCGGGTGTCAGGTTGGCATGATAGTCAAGGCTGGCGACGATCGGCAAGTCATGGCCCACGATGCCGCGGATACGGTTCAGCAGTTCGCCCTCGCCGTCCTCGGTATTCTCCGCGACCATGGCGCCGTGCAGGTCGAGATAGATCGCGTCGAACGGTCCGTGTTTCTTCAGGTCCTCCTCGAACAGCGCCCACATCTTCTCGAAGGCATCCTCGGTCACATAGGATGCCGGTGCGGCGGCCGCCCACGCGAGCGGCACGATCTCGTGGCCCAGTTCCGTCAGCTTGCTGACCGCGCCCGCGATCGGAATGTTGAAGCCCTCGACGCCTGGGATCATCTCCGGGCCGCGGAGCAGCGGCGGCCAGGCATCGGCCCGCACGAACTCCTCCCAGGTCGCCTGCTGCGGCGCAAAGGTGTTCGTCTCATGCTGAAAGCCGCCAACAGCGATGCGCGCCATTCCAAGTCTCCCCGACACATATCCATCCAATTCGCGCACCCTATCATCGATTGCGCTTCCACACGCGCCTGTGAGGCAGCGATTGCGGGACACCCGCGTTGTGCCGCCATGCGCAGCATGTCCTGGCCTGCCTTCCTCAAGAATTTCCCGCAGGGTCATCTCGTCGTCGCGGTGGCGGTCGATGTCGGCGCCGACGAAATCGGGAGTCGCAAACTTCGCGGCCTTCGCGATCTCCTCCATCGTGTCATCGGCGGCATGGCATCGTCGGAGGGTGTCTTTGCCCTGACGGTCTCGCGTGCCGCCGGATTCCCGGAGATCCTGTGTGGTTTCGAGGGACGCTTCGACGCCGACGCGCTTGCCTTGCTCGCTAAGGCGCAGCCGACGGATCGATATCCCGGTTTCGCCACTCAACGGGTTTTCGACCTCGACACATCATTGGAAGCTTCGCTTCGCGCCGGTCTCCTGAGCGAAGGGGACATTGATCAGCGCTGAGCGTTGCACATGGACTGGCACGTTCCTTTCCGTATTATCCCCGCGATACCTGAAGGCCCGCAGGTGTCTGCCTTATCCCTGCGAGTCCATCCATCCCCATGCCCCTGTTCGGTTCATCGTTCGCACGGCGTACGATCGCCTTTCTCGCCGCCGGTGTGCTCGCCTTGCTGGCCATCGTGGCGGCCTCGGCCTGGCTCTCCGTTCGTACGGCCCAGCATGCCGAAGATGCCGTCGCCGAGCGCGAGATTCGCGCCCTCACGACCAATCTGCTGGCGTCCACCATCGACGCCGAAACTGGCCAGCGCGGCTTCCTGCTGACGGGCGAAGCACGCTATCTCGGCCCCTTCGAGCGGGCGCAGCCGCGGCTGCGCGCGGATTTGGCCAACCTTCGGGAGCGGGTCGCCAAGGACCCCGCTCTACTCGCCGCGGTCAACGAACTCGCCGCAGTCCTCGATGCCAAGATGGCGGAGCTGACGGAGACCATCGAACAGGCGAAGGCCGGACAGCGGGACGCCGCAATACAGACCGTCTTGTCCGACCGCGGACGTTCGTTGATGGAAAAAGCCCGGTCACAGCTCGCCCGACTGATATCGAACGCAGAAGGGCGCGTCGCCGCGCGGCTGCAGGCCGTGAACGAGGGCGCCGAGATCCTGGCCTGGGTAACCGCGGCCGGCAGTCTCCTGATTATACTGTTCGCCGCCGGCGCATCATGGACGGTGGTGAATTATACGCGGGAACTCGTGGCCGCCAGGGTCCAGCTTCAGGCCCTGAATGCGGGCCTCGAGGAACGGGTCGCCGAACGCACCGAGGCCCTGACGCGGGCCAATGACGAGATCCAGCGTTTCGCCTACATCGTCAGCCACGACCTGCGATCACCGCTGGTGAACATCATGGGCTTCACCAGTGAACTGGAAGCCGCGATGAAGACCGTAGGCCCCTACGTCGCCGGCGATACGACGCTGGCAGACAGGGCGCGGGTGGCGACCGAGGAGGACATTCCCGAGGCCCTGCGCTTCATACGCGCGTCGACGGGCAAGATGGATGGGCTGATCAACGCCATCCTCAAGCTCTCGCGCGAGGGGCGGCGCGAACTGCGCCCGGAACCGGTCGATCTCGTGACTCTGTTCAAGAACGCCGCGGCCAGTGTTCGACATCAAACGGACGAGGTGGGCGCCGAGATTTCCGTTGCCTCTTCCGCGCCTGCCCTGGTCAGTGACCGTCTGGCCATGGAGCAGATCGTCGGCAACGTCGTGGACAATGCGGTGAAGTATCTCTCGCGCGACCGGCCAGGCCGCATCGTGATCACCGCCGGCGAAACCGCCCGGCGCGTGCACATAGACATCACCGACAATGGCCGCGGCATTGCCGAACAGGACCATGAGCGCATCTTCGAGCTATTCCGGCGGGCGGGAGCCCAGGACCGCCCCGGCGAGGGAATCGGGCTGGCGCATGTACGCGCCCTGGTGCGCCGCCTGGGCGGCGATATTACCGTGCAGTCCGAACTTGGTCGCGGTACGACATTTCGGATAGATTTGCCGCGACGGCTCAGGCTCAACGAAAATCCAACGACCAGGTAGAGGCTGCGAATGAACGCCAAGCCCGTTTCCATCGTCATGGTGGAAGACGATGAAGGCCACGCCAGGCTGATCGAGCGCAACATCCGTCGCGCCGGCGTCAACAACGAGATCGTCGCCTTCAAGGACGGCACCTCGGCGCTCGCCTACCTGATGGGCGCCGACGGCACTGGTGAGGAAAACAGCACGCGCTCTCTGCTGATCCTGCTCGATCTCAACCTGCCCGACATGACCGGCGTGGACATCCTGGCGAAGGTCAAGTCCAACACGCATCTCAAGCGCTCGCCGGTCATCGTGCTCACGACGACGGACGACCAGCGCGAGATCAAGCGCTGTTACGATCTCGGCGCGAACGTCTACATCACCAAGCCGGTAAATTACGAGAGCTTCGCCAACGCCATCCAGCAGCTCGGTCTCTTCCTGTCGGTGATGCAGGTCCCGGCCACCGATTGACGATGGATCAGGTCAGGGTCCTCTACATCGACGATGATGCAGGTATCGGCAGGCTGGTGGAGCGCGCGCTCGTGCCGCACGGGATCGGCATCCGCCATGTGGGTTCGGGAGACGAAGGTCTCGCGCTCCTGGCCCGCGAGAAGTTCGATGCCATCGCCCTCGATCACAATTTGACCAGCGAGACTGGTCTCGACGTGCTGGCCAAGATCCAGCGCGTCACCGTGGACGTGCCGGTAATCTACGTGACGGGTTCGGAAGACGCTCGCGTGGCCGTGGCCGCGCTCAAGGCCGGCGCCGCCGATTATGTCTGGAAGGATGTGCAGGGGCACTTCCGCGAGCTGCTGGGCTCAGCCATCCGCTCGTCTCTCCAGCAGCAGCGGCTCAAGACCGAAGCGGAGGAAGCCCAGCGCGCGATCCGCGAGGCCCGCGATCGCGCCGAACTCCTGCTGCACGAGGTCAATCACCGCGTCGCCAACTCGCTCGCGCTTGTGGCCTCGCTCGCCCGCCTGCAGGCCAATGCCGTCCAGGACGAGTCGGCGCGCAGCGCCCTGATGGAGATGCAGGCGCGCATCATGGCGGTCGCCGGCATCCACCGCCGTCTCTACACTTCCTCCGACGTGCGCATCGTCGAACTCGGCTCCTATCTCATGAGCCTGATCGACGAGCTGAGCGCCGCCATCGATGCCGTCGAGAAGAAGAACACCGTGGCGCTCCACGCCGACGCCGACATCCGCGTGCCGACTGACAAGGCGGTGTCGATCGGCGTGATCGTCACCGAGCTGCTCACCAACGCCTACAAATACGCCTACCCGGCCGGGATGCGAGGCGAGATCAGGGTGATCCTCCAGAGGATCGGCGACGACACGGTTTCGCTCGCCGTCGAGGACGATGGCGTGGGCTGGAAGGGCACCGGATCGGCGCAGGGCACGGGGCTGGGAACGCGCGTCGTCACTGCGATGGCCGCCAATCTCCAGTCGAAGGTCGAATACGACACGGGCGTCGAAGGCACGCGCGCAAGCCTGCGCTTCAGGCTGTAGAAAGCGCGCGGCGCCATTGCGTGCCGCCCTTCTATTCGTTTTCCTGGCATTGGCGGGCTGCGCTGGCCCCGACTCATGACAGAAATCCGGCGCGACGCCATCCGAAGCCGCGACCGATCTCGCTTCCTGCCAACAGGAGGCCAGGGCGGCCATAGGGCGTCTTTACTCGTTCAGCTTCCCGTACCCCTATCCACTCGGCTGGAACGGCGGCCGGCAGATCGGCTATCTCGAATGGCAGCAGCGCGTCGAGACCTTCAAGTCCTACGAGGAATCCCGTCTTGCCGCCGCCTGTATGCAGGAGAAGGGATACCGGCAGGATGGATAAGTCAGGCGCCGCCCTTGCCGGTCGCGTCCTCGATGGCCTTGAGCAGGACCGGCCAATATTCCTCGCCATGTCCCAGTTCCACTGCGCGCTCCATCACCTCGCGCGCCACGTCGGCGCCCAGCGCCGGCACACCGGCCTGCTCGGCCATGTCGATGGCGTAGCTCAAGTCCTTGAGGGCGTACCTCGTCGAGAAGGCGCGCTCGGGAAAGACGCCGGGCAGCAAGGCCTTCATGCCGTGATTGCGCAGCGCGAAGGAATCGGCCGAACCCTTGGTGAGTGTCTCGAACAGCACCTTGCCATCGACCCCGTTTGCACGGGCGATCGACAGGCCCTCGGCCAGCGCCACCACGGTCTGGAACAGGATCATGTTGTTCAGGATCTTCACCGTCTGGCCCGCGCCGACATCGCCGCAATGCGTGACCTCGCTCGCCATGTGGCGCAGCAGCGGCTCGATGCGCTCGAAGGTCGGCACGGTCGCACCCACCATGATCGAGAGCGTGCCGTCGATCGCAGCCTGTCGCGTGCGCGCGACCGGTGCGTCGGCGAAGGCCGAGGCCTTGCCCTGGAACTCCTCGTAGAGCCTTCGCGCCAGGATCGGCGGCGCGGTGCTGAGATCGACGACCGTCCAGCCGAGCCTTGCCTTCGAGACCAAGCCGCTGGCGCCCAGACAGACTTCCTCTACCTCCTTGCCGCCCGGCAGCGACAGGAAGATGATGCGGCAGCTTTCGCCGATTTCGTCGACCGATGCCGCCTTCACCCCGTCGGCGGCCAGCCTATCGAGGGGCGCCTTGTCGCGATCGGCGGCAAGCACGGTCAGGCCGCTTTTGCGCGCCAGATTGCGGCACATCGGTTCACCCATCGTGCCGACGCCGATAAACCCAATCATATCCGTCATGTCAGTCCACTATGAAAAGTTTGGCGCCCGAGTCCGTGCGCGACCGATGCCCGAGCGTGTTGTCGGCGACCTGGTAGCTCTGCCC
>JAGNNA010000557.1 GCA_017990895.1 Reyranella sp. | reverse complement strand
GGATGAGATAGTTCACGGCGCCCAGCTGGTACTGCTGCTCGGAGAGCCTGAGGCTCGCCGCCGCGGTCTGTTCGGCTGCCACCTGCGCCCGCAGCGTGTCCGCGTCCGCCTGCAGCGCCCGGAGAGCGTTCGCGACATCCTGGAAGGCCGAGAGCACGACGCCGCGATACTGGGCAGCCGCCCGTTCGTAGGCAGCGATCGCGGCCTTGCGCTGGCTGTCGAGCCGGCCGCCATCGAACACCGTCTGGGCGATGCCGAGGCCGACGCTCCACACGCCCGCCCCCGGCACGAGCAGCGCGCCGATGCCACCCGAGGTGAAACCCACCAGTCCGCTGATGGTGAACTGCGGCATCTGGTTGGAGACGGCGACGCCGATGTCGGCGCTGGCGGACCGGAGCTGGGCTTCCGCGGCCTTCACGTCGGGCCGCTGCTCGACCAGAGTAGAGGGAAGGCTGAGCGGCAGTTCCTGCGGCAGCTTCAGCTTGGCGAGGTCGAAGCTTTCGCCGCGATCCTGGTCCGGCGAGCGCCCGACCAACCGCATCAACTGGTTGCGTTGGATGGCGAGCTGCTTCTCGAGCGGCGGCAAGGTCGCCTGGGTCTGGGTCAGCGCCGCCTCCTGCGCGAGGACGTCGGCGCGGGAAGCGCCACCGAGGTCGAACTGGCGGCGCACCACGGACAGCGAATTGTTGAGGATGACGATGATGCCCTTGGTCGCGTCGATCTGGGCCTGCAGCGAGGCGAGATTGATGGCGGCGACCACCACGTTGGACGAGAGCGTCAGATAGGTCGCTTCGAGCTGGAAGCGCTGTACCTCGGCCAGAGCCTCCGCCGATTCGACCTGGCGGCGCACGCCACCGAAAATGTCCGGCGCATAAGCGACGTTCACCGACGCGGAGGTCACTCCGTACACCAAACCGGAACCGACCTGTCCCTGGGCCGCGGGCGAGGCGAGCTGCTGCTGGCCCGAAGCATTGGCGCCCAGCGTGGGAAACAGGCTGCCTTGCTGGGCGAAGAAATTCTCACGTGCCTGCCGCAACGCCGCCTGCGCGGCCTCCACGTCGGGGTTGGCCTGCAGCGCCTCGCGCACCAAAGCATCGAGCTGCGGCGACTGGAACAGCGTCCACCACTCGCCCGGGATGTCCTTCTCCGGCACGAAGGTCTGGGCGGCACCGCCGGGACCCGCTGCCGAGCTGGTCTGAAGCGACAGGGGCTCGGGCGTGTAACCGGTGGCGGTCGGCTTGGCGGGCTTCTCGAAATCCGGACCTGCCGTGCAACCGGCGAGCAGGAAGGCCGTGAAGGCCAGCAGAAAGGGCGACGGTCTGTGCATGGTGTTGCTCGTAAGCTGTTCTCAGAGCGCGACGGCGCGGCAGATCGCGAGCGTCTGCTCCCGTACGATCTGTTTCATCAAATGGATGTTTTCTCCGTCGAGACCGGCCGCCTTGAGGATCGGTCGTTTGTGGTTGTTGCAGAAGATGACGACCTGCCCGATCAACGCCATGGTGCGCATCGTCATCCCCGGGTCGCCCTCGGACTTGCCGTGAATGCGGGCGAACAGGGCGAGGCAGGGATTGAAGATCTGCCGCATGCCGTTCTCGTGCAAACGATCGAGCCCCGGTGTCTCCTCGACCTCGGAGCGTGCGAAGATGAGGCGCCGGCTGTCGACCTGCGGGCCGCTCGTCACCACGGTGATGAAAGCTTCGAGCGTCTGGCACAGAAGTTCGGTCAGATGCGCAGGCGTGGCGCCCGGATCGTCGAGCGCGGTGCGGACGCGGGGCAGCACCTCGGACATGTGCCGCTCCGTGTCGGCGACGATGTCCTCGATGATCGCGCGGTAGAGGCCTTCCTTGTTGCCGAAGTAATACTGGATGGCCGGGAGGTTCACGCCCGCGCCCTCGGCGATCTGCCGCGTGCTGGCGCCTTCGTAACCATGGGCGGCGAAGAGATCGAGCGCGGTTTCCAGGATGCGCCGGCGCGTATCCTCACCCCTCGCCCGGGTGCCCTGACGGCCACGTCCCGTAGTTTGACTGTTGATCATGGCCATCCCGAGCAGTACGTGCCCAAGTCAATTACTATCACTTGATAAACTATGTCAATCGATAGATATACTCTCGCACCGAGAAAATTCGATCGGTAAAGGATGCCCGACCCATTTCATCCACTTCCCAACGAGGCGATGCGGTCAGAAGTCGAGTTCAGCCGCCATCGACCGGGGCACACGCACCGGCATGTCGAGGAGCATCTGGGCGAAGGCCTTGGCCAGCGGATCGGCCTTTAGCGAGGCCATGCCGCCGCCGCCCAGCGCCTTGCGCAGGAGGAAGTTGAAACCCTTGATGCCCGGCAGCCGCCAGCGCGTGACCGGTCCTTCGATGCGGTGGGCGAAGTACCTCGCCACCGCCTCCTCCGTCACCTCGGCGTCGAGGATGGGTTCGTACTCGGGACGGCGCGCGAAGATGCCGATATTGGCGTTGTCACCCTTGTCGCCGGAGCGGCCGTAGGCGAGCGCGATCAGCGGC
>JAGNNA010000201.1 GCA_017990895.1 Reyranella sp. | reverse complement strand
CTCGGGCGCGACCTGGTCGGGCTCGAGATAGGGCAGGCGGGCCATCTTGGTTGTTTCTCCCTTTTGTTCAGTGATCTTGCGAATCGCGCTCGGGTCCCTGCAGGGTCACGCCACCGTCGACGACGAGCACCTGGCCGGTGATGTAGCGGGCATGATTGCTCAGCAGGAAGCGCACGGCATGGCCAACATCCCAGCCGGTGCCCTCGGTCTTGAGGACGGAGGCCCTGGCGCGCTGGGCGCGCGCGGCTTCGCTCATGCCGTTGCCGCGGGCGTAGACCATCGGCGTGTAGACCGGGCCGGGACAGATGCAGTTCACGCGGATGCCGTCGCGGCCATGGTCGACCGCCATCGCCTGGCTGAGGCCGATCACGGCGGCCTTGGAAGTCGTGTAGGTCGTGAGGCCACGCGGCCGCAAAGCCGAGATCGACGAGATGTTGACGATCGAGCCGCCCTTGGCGGTCTTGATCATCGCCGGGATCGCGTGCTTGGAGAGCAGGAACATCGTCTCGACGTTCACCTGCATCACGCGGCGATATTCCTCGGGCTTTTCGTCCACGACCGAACCGCGGCTGCCGATGCCGATATTGTTGTCGAGGAAGTCGAGCCGTCCCCAGCGATCGACCGCGGCATCGACCAGCCGCTTGCACTCGGCCTCCTGCGTCATGTCGCCGGCATGGGCCGCGGCATGGCCGCCCTCGGCCTGGATCATTTCGACGGTGCGCTGCGCGAGCTTCAGGTCGCGGTCGGCCACCAGCACGTGGGTACCGGCGCGGGCGAGCAGGATCGCCGCGGCGCGTCCGTTGCCGATGCCGTCGCCGGCGGCGCCGCCGCCGGAAATGATCGCCACCTTGCCGGCCAGCCCGGCATCGTCCTCTGGACCTTTCACGAATTCCTCCTAGGGCAGGCCGGCGCCGGGCACGTCGACGCGCATCGTCTCGATGCGGCCGTCCTTCTTGTCGGCAATGGCCGGGCCGCTGCCGCTGTTGGTCACGACGAACAGGGTGCGGCGGTCCTTGCCGCCCAGCATGCAGGCGTAAGCCGCGCGCTCGCCGAGATCGAGATCGTGCGTGACCTTGCCGCCTTCGAGAACGCGGACCATATGGTGGGTGAAGGCACCGGCGACCCAGATGGCGCCCTCGGTGTCGAGGCAGATGCCGTCGGGATTGCAGGTCGGCGTCTCGGCCCAGACGCGCCGGTTGGACAGGCTGCCGTCCTCGGCGAGGTCGAAGGCGGTGAGCCGCTTGGCGAAGGTCTCGGCGATGATCATCGTCTTGCCGTCGGGCGTGATGACGGAGCCGTTGGGGAACATCAGCTCGTTCGCCGCCGCATGGACGGAGCCGTCGGGATCGACGCGGGCCAGCACGGCGGGGCGAGGGGCTTCGCCGGCGTGCCGGTCGAAGCCGAAATTTCCGACATAGGCGCGGCCATGCGCATCGACGATCATGTCGTTGCACAGGCCGGTCGCGATGCCGCCCAGCTCCGCTTCGACGCTGAGCTTGCCGCCCGTGAAGCGCATCAGCCGGCGGTCGGTCATGCTGACGATCAACATCGTGCCGTCGGGCCGCCAGCCCAGTCCGGAGGGCTGTCCGGGCACTTCGACGACCGTCTCGGTCCTGCCGCTCTCGTCGACGGTGCGAACCTGATGGACATAGAAGTCTGAGAAATAGAGCCGGTCGTCGCGCCAGCGCGGGCCTTCGCCGAAGGTGAGGCCGTCGAGCAGCGGTTCGAGTTTCATGATGCGTCCTGCCGGGGGCGCGCGCCTCCAGTCGAGCGTCTTTGTCGGTTCGGGAAAAGATCGCGCCACTGGAGTGGCGCGCCCCCAGCGAAGAGATGCGTCATCGATCCCACTCGATCTTGAACGAATTGCCCTCGGGTTTAACGTAGCCCGCATTGGCGCCGGGGAAGTGGGCGGGGCAGAGCAGGGCGTTGCTCTCGACGCAATCCTCGAGGAGCCTGCGGCGAGAGACCGCCGACATGGCCTGGTCCCAGCAGAACTGGCTTGACCAGTCGGGATGATAGACTTGGATCGGATGATGCATGATGTCACCCGAGAAGCAGGCCTGCTTGCCCTGGTCCTTCAGGTTGATCGCGATCGAGCCCGGCGTGTGGCCGGGATAGTCCCTGATGGTGAGCAGTGGGTCGGGCTGGTGGTCGCTCTCGATCATAACCGCCTTGCCGGCCTCGACGATGGGCAGAACCGAATCGTCGAACGAGCCGTCGTTGACCTTGCCTTCGCCCTGTGCCTTCCGCTCGCTCTCCCAGTGCGCGTACTCGCGCTTGGCGAAGAGATACTTCGCGTTGGGAAAGGTCGGCACCCAGCGGCCGTTCTCGAGCTTCGTGTTCCAGCCGACATGATCAACATGCAGGTGGGTGCACATTACGAAGTCGACGGATTCCGCGGGGCAGCCGCAGGCCTTCAGCCGGTCGAGGAATGGCGTGTTGAGACCGCTCCAGCCGGGATTGTGGCGCTGCTTGTGATTGCCGAGACAGGTGTCGATCAGGATCGTGTGCTTCGGTGTCTTCACGATCCAGGTGTGGACCGAGCCGATCAGCCGGTCGCTGCCTTCCTGCACGTGCTCCGGCACCATCCAGCTTTTCTGGGCGTCGAAGGCTTCCTGGTCGAACCTCGGGAACATGCGGCCGGGCTTGAATCCCGGACCGCAAATCTCCTCGACCTTCTCGATGGTGGCTCCGCCCAGCTTTCGCACGGTCATGGCGTGGCTTCCTTTAGGATTTGACGATTAGAACGTGACGACGCTGCGGATCGACTCGCCCTTGTGCATCAGGTCGAACGCGTCGTTGATCTTCTCGACCGGCATCGTGTGGGTGATCAGCGAATCGATGTCGATCTTGCCGTCCATGTACCAGTCGACGATCTTCGGCACGTCGCGGCGGCCCTTGGCGCCGCCGAAGGCGGTACCCATCCAGGTGCGGCCGGTGACCAGCTGGAACGGGCGCGTGGCGATCTCCTGGCCGGCGCCGGCGACGCCGATGATGACAGACTTGCCCCAACCGCGATGGCAGCATTCCAGCGCCTGGCGCATTAGCTTGGTGCTGCCGACGCATTCGAAACTGTAGTCCGCGCCGCCGTCCGTCAGCTCGACGAGATGCGCGACGAGATCCTTGTCGCCGAGATCCTTCGGGTTCACGAAGTGCGTCATGCCGAACTTGCGGCCGAGCGCCTCGCGCGCCGGGTTGAGATCGACGCCGACGATCATGTTGGCGCCGACCATGCGCGCGCCCTGAAGCACGTTGAGGCCGATGCCGCCCAGGCCGAACACCACGACATTGGCGCCGGCCTCGACCTTGGCGGTGTTGATCACCGCGCCGATGCCGGTGGTGACGCCGCAGCCGATGTAGCAGACCTTGTCGAACGGCGCGTCGGGACGGATCTTGGCCAGCGCGATCTCGGGCAGCACGGTGTAGTTCGAGAAGGTCGAGCAGCCCATGTAGTGATGGATCTTCTTGCCCTTGATCGAGAAGCGCGAGGTACCGTCCGGCATCACGCCCTGTCCCTGGGTCGCGCGGATCGAGGTGCAGAGGTTGGTCTTGCCCGAGACGCAGGATTTGCACTGGCGGCATTCCGGCGTGTAGAGCGGGATCACGTGATCGCCCTTCTTCAGCGACACGATTCCGGGCCCGACATCGACCACGACGCCTGCGCCCTCGTGCCCGAAGATCACCGGGAACAGCCCCTCGGGATCGCCGCCGGACCGGGTGAATTCGTCGGTGTGACAGACACCCGACGCCTTGATCTCGACCAGGACCTCGCCGAACTTCGGCCCTTCGAGATCGACGGTCTCGATCTCCAGGTTCTTGCCGGCTTCGTAACAGACCGCTGCCTTTGTCTTCACGCGATATCCCCTCGAAACTCTGGACGTGAAACCTAGAGCAGGGGGCCGCCCACCGTCTACGCTGCGGCGCTGCCGGTGAGCTGTCGCGCCATTTGAGCCTTCGCCTCGCGATACTGGGCGACGAGACGCCGGACGAGGTCGGCGGCGGCCGGGATGTCCTCGATGTTCCCGACGCCGTGGCCGGCCGTATAGATGTCCTTCCAGCGCTTCTTGTTCTCCTGCGCGCCGACGATCTTGCCCGGCAGGGTCGTGCGCAGCACGTCGAGGTCGATGCCGGCGGCCAGCAGGCTCGGCGTCAGCCAGTTGGCCGGTGCGCCGTCGATCGAGGCGGTGAGGAACACGTCGGTCGCGCGCGTGCCGAGGATCATGTCCTTGTGCGCCTGGGCCGCCATCGCTTCCTGCGTGGCGATGAAACGTGTGCCGATATAGGCGAGGTCCGCACCCATCGCCTCGGCCGCCAGCACGTCGCGGCCCGTCGTCTGGCCGCCGGCCAGCACCACGGCAAAACTGTCGCCCAGTTGGCGTACCTCGTTCATGAGGGCGAAGGGATTGATGGTGCCGGTATGGCCGCCGGCACCGCCGGCCACCGCGATCACGCCGTCGACTCCCGCCTCAAGCACCTTTTCGGCATGGCGCCGGTTGGCAATGTCGTGCAGCGCAACCGCGCCCCAGCCATGAATGCGCTTGATCGCGTCGCCCGGCGCGCCCTTGGAGGTAAGGACCACCGGCACCTTGTATTTCTCGACCAGTTCGAGGTCGCCCTGGTAGCGCGGGTTCGACGCATGGACGACGAGGTTCACCGCCCAGGGCGCGGGCTTCTTGCCGGCATCCTCGAGTCGCTTCATCCCCTCGACCATCTCGTCGAGCCAGGCCTGGAACTCCTCGCGGCTGCGGGTGCCATGGGCGGGGAAGCTGCCCATCAGCCCTTCGCCGCAACAGGCGAGCGTGAGCGCGGGATTGGAGACCAGGAACATCGGCGCGGCGATGGCGGGGATCGCCATGCGCTCCATCAACTTGTGCACTTCGGCGCGCGGCATGGATCAAACCTCTCCGATGGTGGGCGTGGTCGACGTCACGCCGCTGTCGTTCAATTGCTTCAGGCGGGCATCGTCATAGCCGAGCAGCTCGCGCAACACCTCGTCGGTGTGCTGGCCGAGATCGGGCGCCGGGCGTTCGATGGCGAGTCCCTGACCGTCGAGCCGGTAGGGCAGCCCCTTCACGAGGCCGCCGTTCTCGTCGCGCACGAGTGTGACGCCCTGAAGTGCGGTGTCGCGCAGGAGGTCGTTGCCGTCGAGGCAGGAGGCGGCGGCAATCCCCTTGGCGAGCAGCGCCGCCAGCGCGGCGTCGCGATCCGTGCTGGCGCAGAAGGCTTCCATCGAGGCATCCGGTGCGTCGAGCGTGACGGCCAGCCATTTGCCATCCGCGCATCGATAGGAATCCTGCTGCGCCACGCCGGCTTCGGTATTGCCGCGTGGCACCAGACGGTGGTTCGGATCGGCCGAGGCGGCGAGGATCTCCTCGCCCAAGGTGAACGATGCGACTTCGCGCTGGGAGAAGTCGAGGAACGCGCCCTTGCCGCTGCGGCGCGCTTCAGTGACGGCGGCGATCACGATACCGGTCGCGAACAGGGACACGATCTGGTCGGGATAGTTCACGTCCATGCCCGAGATGCGCGGCTCCTCGCCCTCGTAGCCCGTGAGCGAAGCGATGCCCGATGTGGCATCGAGCGTGCTGCCGAACGAGACGTTCATGCGCTCGGGGCCGGTATCGCCCTGGCTGGAAATAGCGGCGAAAACGAGCCGTGGGTTGATGGCGCTCAGATCCTGGTAACCGAGACCGGCGCGATCCAGCACGCCGCGCCGGAAATTCTCGACCACGACATCGCAGTGCGCCGCGAGTTCGCGGATCACGCGCTGGCCCTCGGGGTCCTTGAGGTTCAGCGCCAGCCCGCGCTTGTTGCGGTTGGTGAAGCGGAACTGCGGCGAGCGGTTCCACCAGCCATCGTCGTTGTCGATCTTGCCGACGACGCGAAAGGGATCGAGATAGGCGCCGGACTCGATCTTGATCACGTCGGCGCCGAGATCGGCCAGCATCGCCGAAGTGTTCGCGCCGGCCGTCAGCAGCCCGAAGTCGAGCACGCGAATACCGGCGAGGGGATGCCCGCTCATGGCGCAAGCTCCGGCGCAGGCCGCGGTGCGAAGGAGCGGCCGTTCCACTGCACGGGCAGTTGCGGCAGGCGCAGCTTGCCCTCCGTCGGATGCATCATGTCGGCGAGGAAACCACGTGCCACATATTGCTCGGTCTGCAGCAGCTCAGCCGGCGAGAAGATCGGCCCGAAGGGCACCCCTTTGCCCTGTGCGATCGTCTGGATCTCCTCACGCGTCTTGTCGGCGAACCACGGCGCCAGCGCGGCATAGAGTTCGGCGATATTCTGACGCCGTCCGGCCCGCGTGTTGAACTTCGGATCGTTGAGCCGGGGATCGCCGACCAGCGCGCGCGTCGCCGGCCATTGTGTGACGGTGTAGACGACGGCGACGTGCCCGTCGCGACAGGGCAGCACCTGGAATTCGGAGTTCTTGCCCTCGCGCCCGGGCGACGTGCCCGAGGCGGCGGCGCCGGACGCCGCCTTCCAGTTCACCCACTGCATGACTTCGGCCAGCGACACCCGCACCGACGGCGCCCGGCGCCCGGCATTGCGCGCAGCGAGGGCCGACATGAGGCCGGTGAAGGCGGTGAGCCCGGCCGGATACGAAGCCTGATGGCCGCCGAGCTTCAGCGGCTTGCGCGCAGGCTCACCCACCATGTGCATCAGCCCGCCCAGCGCCTGGATCGCCAGTTCGCTGACGGGACGCTGCGCCGCCTTCATCTCGACCGGAAAGGCGGCGATCTCGATGGGTGTGGCCTTGCCTGTGCGCAGCATCGCAGCGACCGAAGCCGGCTCCTCGAACAGCACGGCGTCGGCGCGGTCGACCACACCGGCGAGCGCGGCGCGGCCGGACTCGCTCGCAAGGTCGAGCGTCAGAGAGCGTTTCGACGTGTTGAGAAACTGGAACAGCGCGCTTCCGCCCTGCGGCAGTAGTGGCGGCGCACGGCGCACCGGATCGCCGCCTGTGGGCTCGATCTTGAGCACGTCGGCGCCGAGATCGGCCGCGATCTTCGCGGCAAGCGATGTCGCCAAACGCAGGCAGAGCGGCACATTTGCGTCGTTCACTTCGACGATCCTGAAGTGCGCCAGGGGAAGGGAAGAGGCCTCGGTCATCGCGGGATGATCTGCGCAAGCCGGTGCTGCGGTCAACGTTGCGCGCATGCTACCGTCGCGCGTGACGGAGGACTTTTATGGCACAGACCGGTAATCACAAGGGACTGACGTTCGGCATCTTTCTGGCGCCGTTCCATCGCGTGGGCGAGAATCCGACGCTCTCGATGGCGCGCGACATGGAACTGATCGAGTGGATCGATGAGCTGGGGTACGACGAGGCCTGGATCGGCGAGCATCATTCCGCCGGCTGGGAGACCATCGCGTCGCCGGAAGTGTTCATCGGCGCCGCCATCGAGCGCACGCGCTACATCCGCCTCGGCTCGGGCGTGACCAGCCTGCCCTATCACCACCCGCTGATGGTCGCGAACCGCTTCGTGCAGCTCGACCATATGTCGCGCGGCCGCACGATGCTGGGCTGCGGTCCGGGCGCGCTGCCGTCGGATGCCTACATGATGGGCATCGATCCCTCGACCCAGCGGCCGCGCATGGAAGAGGCGCTCGAGGCGATCATGCGCCTGCTCGAATGCAAGGAGCCGGTCACGATGAAGACCGACTGGTTCGAGCTGAAGGAGGCGCGGCTGCATCTCGCGCCGTACAGCTATCCGCATTTCCCGATCGCCTGCGCCAGCACCATCACTCCGTCGGGTATGATCGCGGCCGGCAAGCATGGGCTCGGCGTCCTGTCGATCGGCGCCGGTATCCCGGGCGGCCCCGAGATGCTCGGCAAGCAGTGGGGAATCTACGAGGAGACAGCGGCCAAGCATGGAAAGACGGCGGACCGCGGCAAGTGGCGCGTCGTGGTGAACTGCCATGTGACGGAGGACGACGAGCAGGCGTTGCGCGAAGTCCATGCCGGTGAGCGCCGCGAGACCGTGACCTATTTCGAGGACACGCTCGGCCGCCCGCCGGGCCGTGCCGACGATCCGCTGCGCGACGGGGTGAAGATGGGCACGACTCTGGTCGGCAGCCCCGACACGGTGGCCAAGGGGATCGAGCGGCTGCTCGGCTTCTCCAATGGCGGCTTCGGCGGCGTCCTGTTCCGCGCCCACGAATGGGCGACGCGCGAACAGACGATGCGTTCCTACGAGCTGTTCGCGCGCTACGTGATGCCGCGCTTCCAAGGGTCGCTCGACACGATCGTCAACTCGAACCAGTGGGCCAAGGACAACCGCAAGGGCATCTTCGGCCCCAACGTCGCCGCGGTGAAGAAGGCGTTCACCGACGCTGGCCGCGAGGCCCCCGAAGAATTCCGCGCCCGCACGCCCGGCGCGCGCGACGTCGCGGGCGACTGATCATGGCGTGGCGCGCCCCCAGCACTAGAACGTCTTCTTCGTGCCCGGCTCGGCGTCGATCACTTCGATCGAGGTCTGGCCCAGCGCCGCCTTGTATTCGGCGGGCGTGCCGCGGAGGAACGGGTTGCTGGCATAGTGCATCGGCCACGCCATCTTCGGCTTGATCAGTTCCCTGGTGGCATAAGCGGCAGCCTTCGGGTCCATCACGTAGTGGCCGCCGATCGGGACCAGCACCAGGTCGGGCTTGTAGTATTCGCCGATCAGCTTCATGTCGCCGAACAGGCCGGTGTCGCCCATGTGGTAGATCTTGAAGCCGTTCTCCAGCTCGATGATGAAGCCGCAGGGCTCGCCGGCGGCGAAGCTCGTGTCCTTGCCGGTGGCCGGGTCCTTCAGGATCATCTCGGAGGAGTGGTCGGCATGGACCATGGTGATCTTGACGCCGGGGAAGGGTTCGATCGTGCCGCCCTTGCTCATGCGCGGCACCAGGTTGGCGGGCATCATCCCGAGCGTCGCCAGGGTCTGGTTGAGGCCGGCCGGCGCCCAGATCGGCGCATTGTTCCGCTTCGAAATCTCCATGGCATCGCCGAGGTGGTCGCCGTGACCGTGCGTCACCAGGATCAGATCGACCTTGCCGATCTTGTCGAGGTCCTTCAGCTCCGGCGGGATCTTGGTGGCGCCCATGATCCAGGGATCGATCATGATGACCTTGCCGCTCTGGGTGGTGAGCTTGAAGGCCGCCTGGCTGTACCAGAGAAGCTCGGCCTTTCCCTGCGCCTGCACGGCGCCAGCAAAAGCAACG
>JAGNNA010000200.1 GCA_017990895.1 Reyranella sp. | reverse complement strand
GGGCGGGCTTGAGGGCTTTGCAGGGATGACCACGGTCGACAGGTTCCACGCCGCGATGCGCGAGTTGCCGCTGGTTGCCATCCTGCGGGGGCTGAAGCCCGAAGAGGCGCCAGCAATCGGCGACGTGCTCGTGGAAGCGGGTTTTCGCCTGATCGAAGTGCCGCTCAACTCGCCACGGCCGCTCGACAGCATCGCCGCCCTGCGCGCGCGCTTCCCCGATGCCGTCGTCGGCGCCGGCACCGTCCTGAAGGCAGTCGAGGTGCGCGATGTCGCGTCGGCGGGTGGCGAACTGATCGTTGCGCCGAACTTCGATCGCGAGGTCGTCGAGGAGACGGTGCGTCTCGGGCTGGCGAGCCTGCCCGGCATCATGACGCCTACGGAAGCCTTCGCCGCGTTGAAGGCGGGTGCCCACGGCTTGAAGCTGTTTCCGGCCGAACTGGCATCTCCTGCCGTCGTGAAGGCGCTGCTGGCGGTGTTGCCGAAGGGCACGCCGCTGATCCCGGTCGGCGGCATCGGCGCGCATAATCTCGCCGCCTGGCGTGCGGCCGGTGCGGCGGGCTTCGGCCTCGGCTCGTCGCTCTATAAGCCGGGCGACGATGCCGCGACGGTTCGGGCCAAGGCGGCTGCCATCGTGTCGGCCTGGCGCACATAAGAAAAGGAACCGGAGAGGAAACATGAAGATCAAGAGCTACGAGATTTTCCGCTGCGATGCCGGCTGGCGTCTCTTCTCCTTCCTGAAGCTGGTAACCGACAGCGGGCCGACCGGCTGGTCCGAATACAACGAGAGCTTCGGCAGCCCCGGCCTCTCGGGCGTCATCGAGAACCTGATGCCGAGCGTGATCGGCATGGACCCGATGGACATCGAGCTGGTGAACGCCGTGCTCGCGACCAAGTCCACCCAGTCGCGAGGCGGCGTGGTGAGGCAGGCCATCGCCGCCATCGAGAACGCGCTGCTCGACATCAAGGGCAAGGCGCTGGGCGTGCCGGTCTATCAGCTGTTCGGCGGCAAGCTGCGCGACCGCATTCCCGTCTACTGGTCGCATTGCGGCTCCTATCGCATGCGCAATCCCGATCTCTGCGGCACGCCAGCGGTGCGCTCCTATGACGACATGGCGCGGACGGGCGAGGAGGTGCGCAAGAAGGGCTTCACCGCCTGCAAGACCAACATCGCGATGGAGGTCGACGGCAGGCTGCGCGCCTACCGGCCGGGCTTCGTCGTCGGCAAGGGCTTCCCGGAGCGCAACTGGGACGCCTTCATCGCGCGAAGTGCTGCAAAGACCGTCGAGGCGTTCCGCGCCGGCGCCGGGCCCGATGTCGGCATCATGCTGGACACCAACTTCCATTTCCGCACCGAGGGTTTCAAGCGCATCGCCGAGGCAGTCGGGCCGACCGGCCTCACTTGGCTGGAGCTCGACATCCACGACCCGAAGTCGATCGCGATGATCCGGCGCGACGCACCCTGTCCCATCGCCTCGGGGGAGACCCTGCTGGAGCGACGCGACTTCCGGCCGTACCTCGAGGCCTATGCCTTCGACACCGCGATCGTCGACGTGATCTGGAACGGCTTCGCCGAGTCGCTGAAGATCGCCGCGATGGCCGACGTCTACGAGGTGAACGTGGCGCCGCACAATTTCTACGGCCATCTCGCCAGCGCCATCTCGGCGCATTTCTGCGCAGCCGTGCCGAACTTCCGCATCATGGAGATCGACATCGACGGCGTGCCGTGGCGCGACGAGATCGTCGACAACCCTCCGGTCTTCGAGAATGGCGACTATCTCCTGCCCAAGGGACCTGGCTGGGGTGTCGAACCGAACGAGGCGGCCATGCGCCGCCATCCCCCGAAGACATATGTCGTTGCGCAATAGCAGTGGGAGCGCAATTCTCTGTTCCTGTTCGGAATGGGAGAGGTTCATGATTCGGACAATCGCCGGCCTGTCGCTTGGACTGGCACTGATGGCGACCTCGGCTGAAGCCCAGGTCTATTGCCGGGCAGAAGGCGTGCCGCACGGCTGCGTCTGGGCGCCGCGTGCCGGTCCAGGCGTCGGTGCGCCCGGCGTCGGCGTGGCTCCGGGTGTCGGTGTGGGCGCACCCGGTGTCGGGGTCACTCCCGGTGTCGGTGCAGGTGCCCCTGGGGTCGGCGTGGCGCCGGGTGCCGGTGTGGGGGCGCCGGGAGCGGGCGTGACCCGCGAGGGCGGTGTGGACGGGGCTGTAAACCGCGGTGGTCCGGTCAATCGCGTTGGTCGCCATTAAGTAGCTGATTTCAATAAGTAATTCAGGGGCTGCAGCGAAAACGGCTGGGACGGCCTTGAATTCAAGAACGATCAAAACATATCTTGGATATGTTTAATCATATCAGGATGCGGTCCATGAGATCTTCCCCTCATCACCACCATGACCGAAGCGAAGAGGCCCATCGGCATCATTTCGGCCGTCGTGGCTTTGGCCACCACTCCGGCCATGGCCGGCACGGCGACTCGGGCGAGGGTCGCGGCGGGCAGGGACGCCGGCGTGTCTTCGACTCGGGCGAGCTGCGGCTCGTCATTCTCAAGCTGATCGCGGACCAGCCGCGCCACGGTTACGAACTCATCCGGGCGATCGAGGAACTGACCGGCGGCGGCTACGTGCCGAGCCCCGGCATGGTCTATCCGACACTGACGATGCTCGACGAGATGGGGCATGTCGCCGAGACCAAGTCGGACGGCGCGCGCAAGGTCTTCGCGGTCACGCCGGACGGCACCGCCCATCTCGCCGAGCGCATGGCGGAGATCGAGGTGCTGT
This sequence comes from Reyranella sp., assembly GCA_017990895.1. GTDB lineage: Bacteria > Pseudomonadota > Alphaproteobacteria > Reyranellales > Reyranellaceae > Reyranella. The sequence goes on along the minus strand of JAGNNA010000200.1, from coordinate 6,461 downwards.
TCGCCCGGCTGGCTGAACTCGCCAACCAACAGGAGCGCACCGACGCGGCGCCGGTGCGCCGGGCCATGAACAGCCTGCGCGAGGCGCTGATCCATCGCCTGGGACGTGAGGGCGTCCAGAAACAGACGGTCCACGATGCCGTCGCCATCATCGACGAAGCCGCGCAGAGGATCGAACGCCTGTGAGCACCACCAGCATCGCGCGCGTCCCGACCGCCAACGGCAGCCGCTACCTCCAGCAGCTCTGCAAGCACTGGAGCCACAATCTCGCGGTCGAGTTCGACGAGCAAAAAGGCAGGGTCGTTTTCCCGCGCAACGCCCGGGGGGCCGACTGGCCGGGCGATGCGACGCTGTTGCTGGCGGCGCACGCCGACGCGCTGGAATGCCGCCTCGAAGCCAGCGCCGAGGGACAGCTCGAAGCGCTCAAGGGCGCCGTCGCCCGTCACATCGATCGCTTCGCCTTCCGCGAGGCGCCGCTCGCCTTCGACTGGCGCGATGCGTGACAAGCCGCGCGCTTGTTAACGCAAAGGCGGGCCTGCACATTCCGCGCGACTGCAGCCCGAGGATCCCATGTCAGCCATCGCCGAAGACGTCTTTACCGAGCCCGAGGATATTTCGCCGGATACGCTGGCCAACCTGGGTCCGCTCGCCCGCCTCGCGGGCGAATGGGAGTCCGACAAGGGCATCGACATCGCGCCCAAGGCGGCGGGTCCGGAACAGCGCAACTTCCGGGAGCGTATCCGGATGGAGCCGATCGACCCGCAGCCCAACGGACCGCAGCTCCTCTATGGTTTGCGCTATCACATCCACATCAACACCGATGAGGAAGCCATCACCTTCCACGACCAGGTCGGTTACTGGCTGTGGGAGCCCGCCACCGGCCTGATCATGCAGTCGATCGCTATCCCGCGCGGCCAGGTCGTGCTGGCGGGCGGGACGGCGAAGCCGGGAGACAAGACGATTTCCGTGGAAGCCAAACGCGGCGACACGCGCTTCGGCATCTGCTCGACCACCTTCCTCGAGCAGGCGTTCCGCACCGACTATTACCGCATCGACATCACCTTCAACGATGACGGAAGCTGGACTTACGTGACGCGCACCGACCTGGCGGTGCGCGGCAAGACGCCGGCCTTCGACCATCGTGACACGAACACGTTGTGGCGCGTCGCGGCGCCGGTCCAGAACCCGATGGTGGACCGGCTGAAGAGCGGCAAGTTCGACTGACGGGCTTCCGTTAGCGGATTTCGAATCCCATCTTCGCCAGCGCGGCGCGCAGGGTCTCGCGGCCGTTCATCGCCTTGATCGGGCCGAGGCGGTTCAGCACGCGCTGCGTCCACGTCGCTGCCTGAAGCTCGTGGCGGGCCGAGAACTTGCTCATTTCGACGTCGTAGGCGGCGCGCAGGGCCTCTTCCTTGCTCGCATCGTAGCGTTCGGTGTGGAGCACGACCGCCTGAGGCAAGCGTGGCTTTACCTCGCCTGCGCCCTTCTCGGTCGCATAGCCGACGCAGAGGCCGAACACGACGACGGTCTGGGGCGGCAGGCCGAGCAGTTCGGCAACGCGACCAGGGTCATTGCGCATGGCGCCGATATAGACCGTGCGCAGGCCCATCGATTCTGCGGCGACCACTGCGTTCTGCGCGGCCAGGGCCGCGTCGATCGAGGCGACCATGAAGGTCTCCAGCCAGGGCATGGTCTCGAACGGGGTCTTTGTCGCGTTGGAGATGCGCTGGTTGCGCGACATGTCGGCGATCCAGGCGATGAACAGCGGGCACTGCTCGATATGCTTCTGGCCGCCGGCGATCTCGGCCAGCACCATCTTCTTGGCGGGATTCGTGACCGCGACGGCGGACCACCATTGCATGTTGGAGCTGGTGGCGGCCGACTGCGCGGCGGCGATCATGCTTTCCAGCGCGCCGGCCGGCACCGGATCGGGCTTGTAGCTGCGCACCGAGCGATGATCGAGCATCGTGGCGATGGTCTCGTTCCACGGTCCGGCAGCGGGCAGGGCCTCCGCGCCGTAGCGGCGGGCTAGCGCTTCTGTCTTGGCGGGAGTTGCAGGCGTCAGGGAATCCATCAGGTGATGCTTTCGGGTTTGCGGCGGGTGAGGGCCGTCACCAGGGCCAGGAAGATGAACCCGGTGACGATCATGAAAATGGCGCGCGGCTCGCCATGATCCATCAGGAAGCCATAGAGCAGCGGGGCGACCATGCCGCCCAGATTGAAGCCGGTGCTGACGAAGCCGAACACCTTGCCGAACGAGCCGGGCGGCGTGACGGCGCGCACCATCATGTCGCGCGACGGCTGGATGATGCCGTTCAGCAGGCCGCCGATGGACATCAGTCCGATCAGCACGATTCCGGGCATGTTCACCCAGGCCATCAGGATCGCCATGGTCGAGGTGCAGGCGAAGCCGACGGCTGCCACGCGCTCATGGTGTGGTGTGCGGTCGGCGATGATGCCGCCCAGCAGCACGCCACCGGCGCTGCACAGCAGGAAACCCGAGAGTGCGACGCTGGCCACTGAGAAGGGCGTGCCATGGATCTGCGCCAGGCCGACGACGGTGAACGTCTGGATGCCGCCATTGGCCATTGCGAGGCAGAAGAAGAACAGCAGGTTGCGCAGGATCGGCGCGCTCAGCAGCAGGTCGAGCCCGACCTTCTGGCCGCCGTCTTTTGCCGGCTGCTGGTCGGGCTTGTGCACGACGCGCGGCAGGATGCTGCCCGCCACGATCAGCAGCAGCGCGGTCGCGATCGACAGGCCGGCGACGAACAGGAAGGCGCCACGCCAGCCCCACATCGCCGCGCAGGCCAGCGCCAGTGCCGGCGTCACGCCCGAGCCGAGGTAGCCCGCGAAGGTATGGATCGAGAAGGCCTTGCCGATGCGCTTGTGATCGATGGTGGCCGACAGGATCGAATAGTCGGCCGGGTGATAGACGGTGTTGGCGAGGCCGAGGAAGCCGTAGGCGATGACGAAGAACCAGTAGCCGGGCAGAAGCGCGGCCGCGGCGACGGCGATGCCGCCCAGGATCAGGCCGCCGGTCAGCATGGCGCGCGGGCCGACCCGGTCGACCAGGAAGCCGGCCGGTGTCTGCAGCAGGGCGGAGGCGGCATTGAACGCCGTGAGCGCGAAGCCGATCTCGACGTAGCTGACGCCGAACGCCTCGCGCACTTCGCCGAACAGCGGCGGCAGCAGCATGATGTGCACGTGGCTCACGAAATGCGCGATGGCGATTAGCGCGATCACCTTGAATTCGCGCGCCCGCTTGGTGTCGGTGCCGGCGTCGCTCGCCGGCAGGTCGAAAGAGTTACTCGTCGACGACATTGACGCCCAAGGTCCCTATGCCTGAGATCTCGACTTCCAGCCTGTCGCCGCCCTTCATCCAGAGCGGCGGCTTGCGACCGGTGCCCACGCCATCGGGCGTGCCGGTCGCGATGATGTCGCCCGGCTCCAGCCAGGTCACCGTCGAGAGATATTCGATGATGGTGGCGACGTCGAAGATCATGTGGTCGGTCGTATCGTGCTGCACCACGGTGCCGTTCAGCCGGGTCGTGAGTTCCAGTCGCTGCGGATCGGGAATCACGTCCGCGGTGACCATCCACGGCCCGAGCGGGCCGGTGCCCGGGAAGTTTTTGCCGGCGAAGACCGAGTGCTTCTGGAAGTCGCGCACGCTGCCGTCGATGAAGCAGGTGTAGCCCGCGATCACCGACAGGGCGCTGGCGCGCGGGACATACCGGCAGCGCTCGCCGATCACGATGGCGAGCTCACCCTCATAGTCGAAGTGAGTCGAGGCGCGCGGCCGCACGATGTCGCCGCCGTGGCGCACCAGCGTGTTGTGGAGGCGCGAGAAGATGCTGGGCACGGTCGGCATCTGCCGTCCGACTTCTCCGACATGGCTCGCGTAGTTTAGGCCTACGCAGAGGATCTTGGCCGGATCGGGAATGACCGGCAGCAGTTCGACTTCTTCGAGCTTGAGATCGGCCGGTGCGCCCTTCGCCGCCGTGGCGAGTTCGCCGAGCGCCTTCGCTGCGATGACGTCACGCAAACCCGACCAGCGCCCCTTCGTGCGCGTCGACAGATCGACGATGCCGCCGTCGACGATCGCGCCGAATTTGTTTGCGCCCGCATGGCGAAAGCTGACCAACCGCATGGGGACGGACCCTAGGGCGATTGGAGCAGCTTCGAAAGACCCTTGGAGAGTTTGATGCTGTCGACGGCGCCCGGCTTCGCAAGTGCACCCTTGGCGGCCTTCGCCAGTCCCTGAAGCGCAAGCCCCTCCGCCATCGAGACGGCGCAAGCAACCCCATCGAGAAGAGGGGCATCAACCATCGGTTTCAGCTTGGCCGTGAGGCCGGCCAGGCCCGCGCCGCCCAGGATGACGACGTCGGCGCCGTCCTCTTCGACGCAGGCGCGGCAGCCTTTTGCCAGCAATTCCATGGCGGCCTTGGGGTTACGCGCGATGTCGGCACCGGTCGGCGCGACGGTGCGCACGGAGGCGAGCCGCGAGGAGAGACCGTGGTTCGCCACGAATTCCTCGAGCATCGACTGCCAGCGCTCGCCGCCGGTGACGATCGAGAAGCGATTGCCGATGGCGCAGGCTTGCAGGATCGACGCATCAGCCATGCCGACGACCGGGACCGGACTCACCTCTTTCAGAGCGGCGAGGCCGGGATCGCCGAAGCAGGCCAGCACCACGACATCCTTCGGTCCGCGATCGTTGGCGTAGGCATCCAGCGCGGCATGGCTGGCGATCGCGTAGGCCGCGCGCGAGGCGATGTAGCGGGGGCCGAACGAACCGGTGAGCGCGCGCAGGCGTGTGCCTTTGGAGGCGAACCCCTTCGCGGTCTTAAGGACGAGGTCGGTGATCGACTTCGTCGTGTTGGGATTGATCAGCAGGATGTTCGTCATGGTCACGTCCGCATGGTTTCCGCGAGGCGCGCGGCATCGTGGTTCTCGCCGATCGACAGGGCGCAGATGCGCGAGATGTGGGTGAGGGGCAGGCCGCTCTCCTTGGCCCATTCATTGATCTGCGCCTGGGCGAGCTTGAGGTCCTTCTTCGACGTGCCCTTCTCGCTGATCGGCACGCCGGCATCGCGCAGGCACATCATCAGGTCGCCGGTCAGGATGAAGGAATCGCGGCCGAGGAAGCGCAGCAGGTACTGGCCGGAGAAGCCGCCGAGGCGGGAGCCGCGCTTGGCGAAGACGTCGAGCAGGCCAATCTGGTCGTCGGCCGGCCATGCGGCCAGGAACTTGCCGAAGCTGCCATGCTCGGCGGCGATGTCGGTCACGAACTTCGCATTGTCGCGCACCGACTTGATGCTCGTCGGGTTGCGCACGATGCGGGTGTCCTGCGTCAGCTTCTCCCAGAACTCGGCGGGCTGGAACAGGAGTCGCTTGGGATTGAAGCCGAGGAAGGCTTCCTCGAAGCCCGGCCACTTCTTGTCGATGACGCTCCACACGAAGCCGGCGCAGAAGACGCGGCGCGCCATCTCCGCCAGCACGCGATCGTCTGTCAGCTTCGCCAGTTCCTTGTTGTCGCGCGTCTTCGGCAGGAGTGCCGCCAGCGCCTTCACGCCGCCCTTGCGCTTGGCGGCACGCGCCTGGATCGACTTGAAGGAAACGCGGGCCAAGCCTTCTACTCGAGCCAGCCGTCGAAGAAGTCGAACACGGTCGCCTTGAACATCGGATGGCCGATGCAGGAGAAGTGATCGCAGCCCGGCAGGGTCACCGCCTTGGCGCCGGGAATGGCCTCGGCCAGCCCTTGCGGCGGACCGGCCAACTGGTCGCGGGCGCCGGCGATGACGACCGTCGGGCGGCGGATCGCCATCAACGAGTCGCGCGTGAGAGGCACACGGGTGCCACGCGAGCAGGCGGCCAGCGCCAGCCGGTCTTCCTTCTGCTCGTCGGCGAAGTGCCGGAAGCTCTTCAACATGGGATCGGCGATCTCGTCGGGACTGGCGGCTTCCATGGCCTCGGCCATGGCGCCCTCCGCGCGCGGCGGATCGAACATCCTGGCGCCGACGCCCGCCACCACGAGATGGTCGATGCGGCCGGGGTCGACCAGCGCCGCCGTCAGCGCGATATGCGCGCCCATCGAGAAGCCCAGCACGTGCGCGCGATCGACGCCGGCATGGTCCATCAATGCAAATACATCGCGCGCCATCGCCTCGCGGTCGTACCGGGCCGGATCGTGTGGCTTGGCGCTTTCGCCATGGCCGCGATTGTCGAGCGCGAAGCCGCGCAGACCCTTGGCAGCGATGGCGTCGTACCAGCCCATGCGCTTCCAGTTTTCATAGCGATTCGCCGAGAAGCCGTGCACCAGCACGATTGCCTTGCGGCCATCGGCGGGACCGAACTCGTCGTAGGCGAGGTCGAGGCCGTCAGACGTGAAATGAGCCATGACTTTCCCTAACAAGCGGCATGAATTGCGACAAGGTTGATCGCACTGCCCAAGTGTCGGACAAC
>JAGNNA010000006.1:32310-34950 GCA_017990895.1 Reyranella sp. | reverse complement strand
GCGCGAACGCTATCGGGCGAGCTGTCGCTGCAAACCGCGCTCGCGCGCACCGAGCGCATGCTGTCGGGCACGCTGGGCGCGGCCTCGGCGCGCGTGATCGTGGCCGCCTCGGTCCGGCGCGGCCGGCTGCTGCCGCGCAGCGCGCGCGCCATCATCGACGAGGCGTCGGAGGCGATCCGCTACAATTACGAGATCCTGCGCAACACGCTCGACCATGTCGGCATGGGGATCGCCGCCTTCGACCGCGACGGCCGGCTGGAGATCTTCAACGACCGCTTCACCGCGCTGCTGGCGCTCGACGACGATGCCGTGGCGGTCGGCGCCGCGCCGCGCGAGTTCGGCGCGACGCAGGAGGTCGTTGACCTGCTGCGCCGGCCCGACTCGCCGCAGACGCACGAGATCGCCACGCGCGACGGCCGTGTGATCGAGCTGCGCCTCGATCCGCTGCCCGAGGACGGGTTCGTCGCCACCTGCAACGACGTGACGGCGCGGGTGCGCACGGCAGAGGCGCTGCGCGACAGCGACGGCCAGCTGCGCCGCGCCGCCGAGACGCTCGAGCAGCGGGTGGTCGAGCGTACGGCCGAGCTGGAGGCGAGCCGCGCCGAGGCGGAGGCGGCCAATCTCGGCAAGACGCGCTTCATCGCGGCGGCCAGCCACGACCTGCTGCAGCCGTTGCACGCCGCGCGCCTGTTCACGGCGGCGATGATCGATCGTGATCCACGCAACGATCTCGGTGGCAAGATCGATGCGAGCCTCGGCGCCGTCGAATCGCTGCTCGACGCGCTGCTCGACATCTCCAAGCTCGATGCAGGCGCCTTCAAGCCCGAGAAGCGGCCCTTCGCGCTGCAGCCGCTTTTCGACTCGCTCGCGACCGCCTTCGCGCCGACGGCCACACGGTACGGTGTCGAACTGACGGTCGCGCCGACACGCGCCTTCGTCGACACGGACCCCGCCTTCCTGCGCCGCATCCTGCAGAACCTTCTCTCGAACGCGCTGCGTTACGGCCGCAGCGAGGGAAAGCCGGCGCGGGTGCTGCTGGGCTGCCGCCGCGCCGGCGGCTCCCTGCGCATCGAAGTGAGGGACAACGGGCCAGGCATTCCTGCCGACAAGCAGGCGGTGATCTTCGACGAGTTCGTGCGGTTGCAGCCAGAGGACGAGGGGCCGCGCGAGGAGCGGGGGCTAGGCCTCGGCCTCGCCATCGTCGACCGTATCGCGCGCATGCTCGACCTGCCGGTCGCACTGTCCTCGGCGCCGGGTCGTGGCTCGACCTTCTCCATCACCGTGCCGAGGGTGCCTGCGGTGAAGATCGTGCTCAGTGCCGCGCCGGCGCCCCAACCCCTGCCGTCGATCGAGGCGGAGAGCTTCGTGCTCTGTCTCGACAACGAGGCGCGGGTGCGCGAGGCGATGGCGGCTCTGCTCGGCGGCTGGGGCTGCAAGGTCGAGACGGCGGCCTCGCAGGTGGAGGCGCTGGCGGCGGTGGCGCGCGCCGGGCGGCTGCCCGACCTCGTGCTGGCCGATCTGCATCTCGACGACGGAGCCGACGGTCTCGAGGCCGTGGTCGCACTGCGCGAGGCCTGGGGCCGCATCGTCCCGGCGGCCCTCGTGACCGCCGACCGCGACCCGACCTTGCGTCCACGGGCGCGTGCCCGACAGGTCGAACTGCTGCACAAGCCGGTGAAGCCAGCTTCTTTGCGGGCGCTGCTGCGTTTGCGGAGTGCTGCGGTGGGACGGCTTACGGCCTGATCGTCTCTGTCGGCATCGCAAGGCCGCGGGCTTCGATCACCGCCTGCGTGCGCGAACGGACGCCCAACTTGCGCAGGATCACTGTCACGTGCGCCTTCACGGTGGCTTCGCCGACGCCCAGCTTGTGGGCGATCTGCTTGTTCTGGTCGCCCTGTACCATCAGCGCCAGCACGCGCCACTGCTGTGGCGTGAGCTGTGCGGCGCGCTGGGCGAAGCTGTCGCCGGCAACGGCATCCGGCGGCGCGAAGATCTCGCCGTCGAGCACGGCGCGGACGATGCCCGCGATCTCGTCGAGCGAGGCCGACTTGTCGATATAGGCCGAGGCACCGAACTCGTAGGCACGCTGTACCACACCAGCCTCGCGGGCCGCCGAGACGATGATGATCGGCACGGTCGGATGCTCGGCACGCAGCCGGGCGAGCCCGGTCAGCCCATCCATGCCCGGCATGTCGAGATCGAGCAGCACCGCGTCGGTATCGGGCTGACGGTCGAGCGCCGCCTGTGCCTGGGCCAGTGTTCCCGCCATGCTGAACTGTGCGCCGGCGAACGTCTGGCCGAGCGCGGACGCCAGCGCGTCGCGGACCATTGGGTGGTCGTCGGCTACGAGGAAGCGTTCGCTGTCGTCCATGGCGGCAGGGTGGCCACTGTCATCGCCAGTATCAAGCCGCTTGTTCGGGCCGGCGGTTGCTCAAGGTTCGCTGCACGAAGTCGGAGATCGTGGTGACCGTCTGGAGCGCCTTGGCCAGTCGATGCGCGCCGCGCCGGCCCAGGCGGCGGAGTTCGACGTGGTTCGATGGGGACCGCCCTTCGGCAATGTCGGCGATTTGCTGGTCGAGGATCGCCTCGACGAGGACGGCCCGCGCGGCGGCCAGATCGTCCGCCATGTCGGCCGCCACG